>NZ_MAIS01000193.1:0-2620 GCF_001680695.1 Paenibacillus sp. KS1
TTGTACCCGGAAAACCGTATATTTACTATTCCCTCCTCCATCAACATGATAGGTCTCCCCTAGTCTTTCACCCGTTTTATTTGCATAATTCATGTAGGTGAACCGATGTGCATAGGCGTTTTGAAATATAGCATGTTCTTACTAAAGTAAAAAGACCCACCCAGACAACAAAGCCATGTTTATCCCACGTAATAGGAAAACAGTAGCTTTCAACAATCATGAATTTTGTGTATTCCTAAAATCATTTCGCCTCATTGATTAATCTAGATGCAGAGAAATGAAGTCGTATAATCAAGCCTATTCACCACCCAAAACAAAAGAGTTAGAATTATCTCCTTCCATTTCTTATCTTTCTCATATCATCGATCAATTTACATGAGCTATACAATATGGTAAAATATAGTTGGTCAATTTAGTAAGAGGAGGAAATGAATTGGAATCAACTCTTATTCAAAAGACGATAGGTGAACTAATACTTGATACTAGACGTGCCTCAAATATGTCAATCACGCAACTGTCTGAACTGTCTGGTGTCAACAGAGGCGCTATATCAAGGCTTGAGAATAACGATGTAAAGCGCCCTGAATTTGCAGCTATATATGCCTTATCAGTAGCGTTACAGATTTCTTTTGATGAGATCGTTCATTATTATGTTGATACCGAGAAGAGATCTGACGTATTGCTACATATTTTATCAGTATCGATTCAGCAAAATAGTGACATCGATCTGATAAGAAAAGTTGCAACAAAATACCTTGAAGCTCCTAATGAAGACAGCTTCGACTTAACCGAAAAGCTTTATCAATACATCGGCTCCATTGAAGACCCCTCCATCAGATTATCCTTATATACCCTCATCATAGATCACTCGCGTTCACACGGAATCATGCCCTACATAGCAAAAGGTCTGTACCAAAAATATCTTATTGAACGAAATGATTTTAGCAAATTGAAGGAAACTTATTATAGTGGGAAGTATATTCTTCACTACATTGAATTTTTGTCGCAACAAGATCGGATTGAGCTATACTATAAGCTAGGTATCCATGCCTTTAATCTGAGAATTTACATGGAGAGCATTGACCACTGTAAAAGAGTACTCGGGGAGGAGGATGGGCTAAGTCCATACAAAATATATGCACTTGGAATACTTAGAGACGCAAACTTTTGTATAGAGGATTATAAAGAGGCTGAGATGTACTCTATACAGTATAAACAATTCAATTATCTAAATTATCCGCACACTAAAGAGCATGTTGTCCTTATGGATGCACAATTTGCCGCCAAGAAAGGCGACGCTGAAAAAGCAATTGAGATACTTTTATCCTTCCTTGAGACTTGCAGCGATACCCACATAGTTTCTGCATACAGGCAACTTCTTCAATTGTACTTACAACAAAACAACCATACAGGAATAAAGGATACGTTGGACAAATGCAAAGAGATCGTCCCTATTGCTAATTCTAATAATCCTTTTATCTGTTCAATGTACGGAGACTTATTAAAAATCAAAGGGGAGTGCTATTTAACACTAGGTGATTATGCACAATGCATAGAACTGATGGTGGAAAGTGCCTCATGGTATTCCAAAGTCAACGACACTAAGAAAGAGAAAGAATGCCTTAATGTGATTATGCGAATAAATTTAGAGCACCGCGTCTCCCCACAAACTACATTTGAAAAGTTGAGTAAATATTTCATTCAAAGCGCTAAAGAAATGGAGGGTTAAGCATGAAAAACTTAATCAAAAGCCTGTATTCCAAGTCCCTTCTTTACACAGTGGTCTTTGTGACAACAGTAGCGGCACTCTCTGGTGAATCAGGGAGCGTATTCCCGTGGTAATGAGAGGAGTATCTTTTGATATCGGATGACAAGAACATTTAGACACTTCATGCCGCGTAAAATGCGGCTTTTTATTTTATGTCCCTAAGTTCTTGTCATCCGACATTTGATGCTTCTTTTCATTTTTCGACAAATTATTGAAGTGTAATATTTTCACATATCTTACTAGAACGTGCATTATACTCAGAAAGAAGAGATAGTGTACGTGAGGTGAGTGATAATAGACTCTTTAGAGAATAAAATTAACGAACTTAGGCAGAAGCTTACGGAGATTGTTCAGATTAAGGGCGGTTTTATAGACGAAGAAGTTATACTAATCAGCCAACAACTCGATAAATTAATAATGGAGATGCAAATGCGTCAAGGAAAAAGAAAGAAACTATAATTCAATAACTCCAATACTAGTCTCAATGTATTGGGGTTATTTTGTTTTCAAACGGTAATAATAGATATAGATTCATATAAAGGAGGACTGATACGATGGCCAAAGAAGTTGGGGAAATGAATGCCGAGAAACGACTTATTTGACTGTTAGAGGGTATTTCTAGCATTTGTATGAATGAAGAAATTGTTAAACAAGCAAGTTCATTTTGGATTAGGTGTAGATCCTCTGCTTGAACGATTATTACTTCATCACCATTGGTGGAAACAAATTAAAGCTGAACTAAATAAAAAAACCGGATATTAGACTTGTGACGATAATAAACGATAATACAGCCTTAAAATTGTTAGCGCAGCTGCTCGTACTAGGAACCACCATTATAGATGTATCTATTTA
>NZ_MAIS01000112.1:0-17936 GCF_001680695.1 Paenibacillus sp. KS1
AATAGGCTGGAGCCTATTTTGTAATCGTTTGGGATGAGTGCTTAACAGAAAATGTTGATTGTCTTGGATCCGCCTTCTTCGCCTTCTTTTTCAACTGAAAATGCCATTTGATTCACCTCCATAATTTGGTTTGTTTGCCACTTGCAAGTTCAGGATAATTCCATTTTATACTAATGTCAACTCTTTTATTGAAATTATTTTTGGTATAATATATAACAAGAAAAGGTTAATTCCATGTATAACAACATTCTAGTTATTACCCTCTAATCTCTAATTACACAAGTTATTTCCACACTGGTTTTAAGATGATTCACTCCCTTATTGCGAACATTCGATATCACTCTCCACAACAAAAAGAGCCAATATCCTGCAGGCAGAATAATGGCTCCCCAACGTATATGTTATCTGTTACTTGTAATCATGACTCTTCCTCTCGTTTCTTAAGGCAAATATTCATATCTTACGTCAACCCAAGCATTTTCGTTTGTGGCAAGACCTAACGTTGCAGCAACGCCTGGCGACAAATCGATCCCGGCAGGATTGAGCACCTTGCGACCCTGTGCATCCTTGCCATTGTTCCAATTGTTATAATAGGCAGCTGTTGAAGCAGGAGTACCCAATGCTAATCCAGAGCCGAATCGTCTAGGATTGCTTCCGTTGGCAGTATCCCAGTAATTATCATCGACATTCCAAGGACCAACATCCTTCACTTCTACACCAAGGGCAGACTTAACCGTATTTGGATTATAAACATTGACTACATACTTCGGATTGCCATACGTCCCTCGCAATTGGACTGGGATATTACTAATCCAGCCTTTATTCGCAAATTTAATATATTTATCAGGCAGTGCGACCTCATAGGAGCCGCTTATATCTGGATCATATTGAGTTGCAAAAATTCCAGAGATTCGCGGTACGTCAGCATTTGCACCGTATTTTGTCTTCAACCATGTATTTCTATATTCTTTCTCGTCTGCCCACCACTTCGTCACCCATTCTTCGAAGGCAATGTGCTTATCTTGGAGCAGACTCTGTAAGGCAGCATTCCGTACTTGAAATAAGGTGTCTGCCTTCGCGTTATAGCTGTCCACCGTTAGCGACTGCGCCTGCAGCTGCAGTGCTCTGGCTGAATCACGTTCTTTGAGCCCCATATCCTTTAGTTGTGTCATTTGCTGATCGGACAATCCCAGAGCCGACTGAAGTGAGGCTACATCCGCCTTCAGCTTGTCGTCCTTGGTCCAAAATAAATAATTCAATACTTCCTTGCTGTCCAGCAGTGGGTTCGATTGTTCATCAATTGCATTTCCATAAGCAGATCCCGTCGAAGCAAAGAGAGACAAAATGAGAGTAAAAAGCAACATGATGGTCATATTCCTTTTTAACATAAGCTTCGCCTCCATATTTCATGGCATGTAATCCGTGCTTATTCATTACTCGCAAAACGATACCGGCTTACGACAAATATGCCAGAAGGACCTTCTTTACTCGGTTGGATGAGCTCTAGCTGAATGCTTCTCCCGTCTTTGAGTGTGTATTGGACAACTTTCTTGGCTTTCTCATCTACAATAAGCTTCACATCAATGTCTTCATTAACAACGAGGCCTTCTTGTGTATTGAGATACTCTCTTGATACTTGCTGCCAGTCTGTTAGTCCAGGCTTATGGCCTTCATCCACCTGTTTTTGCAAATTATCTGCTTCTTGCTGCGAGAAATTAGTGCTAACCCAACCCTCACCCTTTGAAGGTGAACCTGAACAACCAATCAATACAAACACTACAACTAAAAGTATGGCGCTAACGGAAAAGAAACTTGTCTTTACTCTCATATACGCGTCTCCTTCTCATCATTCGTATTTGTTGCCACGCTGACATGTTATTGACGCGCAAGTCTTGACCAATGTTTCTCGCATCACATCAAAGGCATCCCCCGCTTCTCTGATTGTTAGGGCTTGTCCCTCTTGTTGCCATCCAACTGATGTATATCTATTACTACGTAATAGACCAATCAAACTTGACACAAATGTGAAAATATAAAAGCAGATTAAGCTCATTGAGACGAAAGACTAGATTGTAACCATATGGAGTAGAAGAAATGATAATCGGTAACCGAGGGGGTATGCTGGGAGTTATTGTAGCGTTCACACAAATACGAACACCTTATCGGGAAGCCGTGAGGCGGGGTATCCCATTGACATCCTCACGTGCCTCCCTGCACAAGCGTATCCTTGTGCATGCCTGAGGTGCTTCCAACTACATCAATTGCTTATGCAAGCTCACGAGTGCTCGCAGACAGATTCAAGAAATAGATCAACGTCTTCTGAACTCGTTGAATCACTTGCTCCTGAACAGGCTGCCCTTCTGCTGTGAATTGTCTTGCATCACCGCCGATGGAAATCCATTCTGGACAGTTAATTCCGTGCACATTGCGAACGATTGTCTGTAAATGCGTCAACGAACTGATACCAACCGCACCACCAGCAGAGCTGACCGACAAAACGACCTTATTGTTGAAATAGTCAAAGCTCAAATAATCGAGCGCGTTCTTCAATACGCCGGATATACTCCCGTGATACTCAGGTGTAGCCAACACAATGGCATCCGCTGCGAGAACCGACTCTCTTAACAGCTTCACATTCGTATGCTGTTCTGCATCGTCTGGGCTGTAAAGAGGAAGCTGCAGTTCATTGAGGTCAATGACTTGAGCCTCATGGCCTTTCTCCTGAATACTTGCTGCTAGATAACGAACGAGCTTCGTGCTTGTTGCTTCTTTACGATTGCTGCCTGAAATACATACGATACGCATGATCGCACTCCCCTTCCATCATCATTCGGCTGACAAGCGTCTATTACGTCTGTTAATCTCGAACGGGGATGATATATCCGCTGCCATTCACGCAGCGTTTCTTCTCTAGCAAAGTCAAGCCCTCCCAAGTAACACCTGGGATCTCCCGCTCGAAATGTGCTTCTGCTTGCAGAAATGCTTGTTCTTCTGTATCTGCTGTCAGCACACATACGAACGTTCCTTGCGTCGAGGACGCTTCCAACCGATATATGTACATTTTTCCATCCCCTTCCCTATCGCACATCATACATAAAACCAGAATCATGCGTCAAGATGTCACAACAATTGATAACCTCTATCCCTCTCCGCCCATCTAGCAAATATACAAGAAAACCCGGCCAACCGCATGATGCGGCTTCGCCGGGCTTATCCAAAGCTGCGTGAACCAGCAGCGTCTTATTGACACAGACGCGAAGCCAATTCGTACAGCTCCATATTGAATTCCTTCTTCGTGTTCACAACGAGATCGATGTCTGTAGCGACCAGCTCACCCTTAATCATACCGCAAGCCTTGCCGGATTCGCCTTCCATCAGCTTGCGAACTGCAAAGTCGCCTAGACGGCTTGCCAAGATACGGTCGAACGCTGTTGGGGAACCACCGCGCTGAATATGACCGAGAACCGTAACGCGCGGCTCAACAGTTGGGCAGCGTTCAATGATGGCGTTCGCGACATCTTCACCGCGTCCAACACCTTCCGCTACGATAACGATGCTGTGACGCTTGCCGCATTCGAAGTTCTCACGCATACGACCTGCAACTTCATCGATGTTATGGTCAACTTCAGGTACAAGAATCGATTCCGCACCACTAGCAAGACCTGCATACAGCGCTATATCTCCACAATGGCGACCCATCACTTCTACGACGGAAGAACGCTCGTGGGAGCTCATCGTATCGCGAAGCTTGTTCACTGCGTCAACTACGATGCTGACAGCTGTGTCGAAGCCAATTGTATAATCTGTAAAGGAAATATCATTATCAATTGTTCCAGGCAGACCCATTGTCTTGATGCCAAGCTTGCTCAACTTGTTCGCACCTTGATAAGAACCGTCGCCACCGATAACAATCAAGCCATCGATGCCGTGCTTACGCAAAATGTCTGCACCCTTTTGCTGGCCTTCTGGAGTTCTGAACTCTTGGCAGCGAGCGGATTGCAGAATCGTTCCGCCACGTTGAATGATGTCACCTACACTGCGAATATCCATTGGGCGAATATCTTCATTCAATAACCCTTGATAACCGCGCTGAACTCCATAAACCTCAATTCCATTGAATATAGCTGCACGCACTACTGATCGGATTGCAGCGTTCATACCTTGTGAGTCTCCGCCGCTTGTCAATACGGCAATCTTTTTTACAGCAGTCATGATTCGTTTCCTCCCTCATAATCCTCAATACATATGTTTACGTATCCAGAGGCTGTTCAACCAGAAAAATAATCGCATAAGCGGACTATTCTTCATGAGGCGCTTGGATACTTGTTGAACCGCGGCCTGTTCCCTTACTTTCGGATCTGATAAATATAGAGCTAGCAGCCCTTCTATAATCATACGATGAAATCGTCCATCCGGCAGTGAGCTAACTCGCACCGTTGCAAGGTCTGCAAAGTGGCCAATCCGGTTCACGACCAAGCTCTGATCGTCGTAATAATTGCAGAAATTCAAGTCTCCGCCGGCACGATCTTCTTCTTGGTCAATTAAATAATCTAACATAATATGCAGTCCACATACATATGGAAAATATGCCTCTAGAATGCGGTCTGCATCTGCTTGCGTCAGACTCTCGTCCGCCGCAGCCAAAAATAACTGGAACACACCTAGTGTGGAGCCGGTCGCCGCAGCGAATTCATTCCAGCCCAGCTCCATATAAGCCGATTCATGCAGACTCCACCAATCCAGCAGCGCCTGCTCCCGGGAATCCGGGTGAATATGCTTGTACACCTGAAGGTCTGTATACAGTCCGACGAGACGAACAATATGCGGCTGTGCGATTCCATACGCCGGCAGTGAAGCAATACTATCTCTGCACGTCTGTACTAGATCACGCAAATAGCCTCCGTCCTCTTGATCATCACGGAGCGCATAATAGTCTTTGAGCGGTTCGTCCGGTTGGACCGCATCCAGCATAGCCTGATGGAGCAAGCGGAAATCATCCGCATCCATCGAGGTGCTTCGGTCGCACAGGTTGTCCAAATAGTCACTGATCGTCTGAAAAGCAACAATGAGCGGGATCAATATATGGCGTACATCTAATCTAGCCGCAGCGTATACCGCACCGCCCTCACAATGAAATTGCTTGCTAGCGATGCTCGCGAGCGCCTGCTTGCGCAGCTCCTCGTTCGGAATTCGTTCAGCCCGCGTCTGCCAGCTTGCCAACGATTGACGAACCCCCGGCAATATATACTTATATACGCGGTACATGAGTCCGAGCGGCTCTTTCGGAGCTCGCGTACGGCGTTGCCTCACCTGATTCAAGAAAATCCTCCGTCCTCTGTGTAGGTCAACTTCTACGAGATGATGTGATTCACATTTATTGCGTACCCATTTTAATCACACCTATTATATTACGAAGTGACTAATTGCACAAACGATTGCATGCGATAATCACTAGTGGTGATTTTTGGCATCTACGTCCTGATGAACCCGGTACCACAAATTCAAATCGATAATTTGCGAAGCAAGCTCTGCGATCTCGCTATTCAGCCGGCAGGAAGCCTCAAATTGCTCCTCCTCATTCAGCGCATTCTGCTTCAAAACAATCGTACGTTCCAGCTCTTTAATACGGTCGGGAATTCTGCCGCGAGTGTGTTCCCACTTGTCCATAATGAGCACTTGTTCGTCCCAGCTCATTCCATCCCAAGAATCCTCAACTATGGGCACTTCAATACCAAGCCGTTCATCGAATTCGAACCAATCATTCACCATGCTGCCGTACCTCCGGTAAATTAGGATGCATCATTAATGCTGTTAATGTACCATGCCGCTTGCGAGGATGTAAATGACGAAACCGCCCCAATCCACAGGAAGCATGCTATACTAGGGATTATTCCATTTTTACTTGCTGAGTTGACAACTCCGATTTATACACATTCAATTACTTCATGGAGGGAACACGCATGGCGTATCCGGCACCCCGGAACACAGAAGCGCATTGGCTGCGCGCCTTTACATTTATGATCTTTATGACCTCTTCGGTCGTTGTATCGTATTTGCCGCTCTACTACAAATCATTGCAGTTTACAAGTGTCCAGATCGGGCTTCTCTATTCCATTGGACCGCTCATCTCTATCATTTCCAACCTATTCTGGGGCGTAACCAGCGATAAACTCGGTACGTTGAAAAAAGTGCTCATCACGTTGTTGGTCGCACAAATCGTATTATCTGTGGCACTTGCTCAAGTATCCTCGTACGGGTTGGTTGCTCTGCTTCTCGTTTGCTTTTATTTCTTTTACTTTCCGATATATCCACTGAACGACAGCTTCGCGATTATGACTGCACAGGCTCAAGGCAAGAGCTTCATCGGCATTCGTGTTTTTGGCTCGATCGGTTTCGCTGTATCTGCGCTTGTATTCGGATTCATATTACGTTCGGTAGGTGCCTCGTACAGCATATGGGTCATTGTTCTGCTTGGCATACTGTCGCTGGGGCTTGCCTTCCCCCTTACCGATAAGCGCGCCACGATGAAGAAGATGGAGCTGTCTGGATTGTGGGTTGTCCTGCGGCAGCGAGAAGTACTGCTGTTCTTCTTGTTCGTGCTGCTGCTTGCCATTGGACATCGTCTGAATGAAGCCTTCCTCGGATTATCATTGTCCCAGATTGGGGCAGATGAATCTTTGGTTGGATGGGCTTGGATGCTCTCAGCGCTTAGTGAAATCCCGATCTTCTTCTTATTGAATGCCTATGGGGAGAAATTCAAGGAACTGCCGCTATTAGCATTCTCCGGGTTAACCTATACCATTCGGCTTCTGCTTATTGCAGTGCTGCAAGATCCAACATGGATTGTATCTACGCAACTGCTGCACAGCGTGTCATTCGGGATCTTTTATTTCGTTGCCGTTCGCTATATAAGCCGTGTCATTCCTGACGAATATCGTTCAACAGGGCTTGCACTGTATACGATCGTCTGGTCCAGCATCGCAGGGCTCATAAGCGGAACTTTCGGTGGAATCTTAATGCAATCCTTCGGCAAGGATGTGCTATATGAGGTTGCAGCAGGCTTCTCATTCATAGCCTGCCTCGGCTTCATAACAATGTCCATTATTGCCAGTCGTAGTGAAACAGCGACAATTCGAGCGTCCAGCAGACAGAGCTAATTGCATTTTTTCAACTGTACCGTATAATAGTAGTAGGTCTTAATACAAGGTCTTAAAGCAATCATACTACTCGTTCGGTGGAGGGTCACCAATATGACAACAACGTATGAAACAATAAAGGAAGTCATTCATGGGCGCCGCAGCGTTCGTCGCTACGATGAACGTCCCGTGTCTGTCGACGACATTAAAGAGCTTGTGGATTGTGCGCGTTACGCGCCAAGCGACACAAACTCCCAAACATGGGAGTTCATCGCCGTTGTGAATCGTTCGATGATCAAGCAAATCGAGCAGCTTACATGGGATGCACTGCATGCCAAGGCTCAAATAGCGGAAGAGCAAGGATTAAACAAGGAAGCGAGAATGCTGCTCAAGTCCTTCGGGCCCTATGCAACAGCCTTCTCAGACGCACCAGCACTCATTGTATGCTTAGCGACGCCTTACACTTCGAAATTCCGTGAGCGCATCTTCGATCCGATTCAATTGGTGCCGACTGCGGTATGGGATGAAGAGGGCATTAAGAGCAGCTGCTTGGCCATTCAAAATCTGATGCTAGCCGCTCATGCGCAGGGCTTGGCTACCTGTCCAATGACTGGCCCTGTCCTACTGGCTGCTGAAGCAATCAAGTCACTGCTTGACATTCCAGAAGACCGCCAGGTCAACATGGTGCTTGCACTCGGCTATCCGCTGGAATCACCGGCCAAGCTCCCACGCAAGCCGGTCGAAGAGATACTGCGCATCATTGAATAACAGGACATGTCCACGTACCAATAGCACATGAAGCCCCTTAGCTCCCCACAATAACTGTGGCGGAGCAAGGGGCTTCTCTTTTGGGAGATTCGTATTATTCCTACTATAAAGATCTGATATTACTGCCGGATCTATGTTCCATTCACTTCTGTAGCATCAAATACACGATGATCACCCATCTGTTTCCCCGCATGAAGGAGACGGAACTGGACAGGCGTCATTCCCTCTTGCTGCTTGAATCGATGAATGAAATAACTCGTGTGCATGAAGCCAACCTCCAGTCCCACCTGCTGGACAGACAGCCTCGGGTAAGCGAGCAGAAGCTGCTTCGACTTACGAATCCGCAGACGTATCACATATTGAAGCGGCCGCATATCAAGTGTTCTTCGAAACAGCTTGCATACATACTGCGGAGTAACACCTATCTGGTCGGCCATCTGCTGAAGTGTAAGCTCCTGATGAACATGTTCTTGAATCCACTCCAACAACGGCGTTAACGGATCATTATCCACGTGCCGCCCTTCCCTGACAAGAGTCTCCCATCCGGATTGAGTCCACGCCATAATCAGCTCATAGGCAAGTCCTGACAGCATTGTGCCGTGTCCTTCATTGAACGAGGATCGGTTCAATAGAGCAATCGCCCTCTTGATTGGCTCTAGCGTGAGCTCAGGGTTCATTGGAGTAATCCTTGTCGATTGATACAATTGAGTCGCAGTCAGCAGCTCCTGCGATAAGCTTCCTTGAAATCCAAACCAATAGATTCCCCATGGCTCCTCAATTGGCCTATATTCATGCGGTATATGAGGATATAAGATAACACCCTGCCCAGTCTCTACAACGATAGGCTCGCTCATCCCCTTCCACCAGAACTCGCCGCGGCCGGACGTGCATTGCAGCCACTGGTAATCAGGATATCCGCTCAGTCGTACAATTTCCTGTTGGCTTACCCAGCTTCCTACCGTGGTTACAACGAGTGGCAACGACCGCTCACGCTCGCTGATCATTGGAAAATGAAAATGCTGCATTGACTTCACCTGTTTCGAGTTTCATATATTGTTATTTCAAATAAAATCGTTAGATTGATTGCGCGTCTTTTTTCATTTTATCATATATACAATCAACAGCCTTTTACATTCATATCGTGATATTGAGTCAATAGCATTTGAAGGGAAGATGAGAATGTCAGTAGAACGAATGAACCTGGTAAATCCGCACAATGAACAAGCTGCATTAACACTGAATGAATTATTGCAGTCACCTACTGTATTGCATCAACAACGCCTCCATGACCGTGCCTACTTCATTCCTTGTGCAAGCGCCTCCGAAGCACTAACGTACGAGCGCGGTGCATCGACCTATTTTCAGCAGCTGAGCGGCACCTGGAAATTCAGCTACGCAGCGAGTCCGGAGCAAGCGCCGGCAGCGTGCTGGATGCCCCAGTACAATGATTCCGATTGGGACGAGATTCCGGTACCTTCAAATTGGCAAATGCACGGTTACGGAAAACCAGAATATACGAATATCCTCTATCCGTTCCCAGTTGAACCTCCCTTTGTTCCCCATGAGAATCCTACTGGAACGTACCGCAGGACATTCTGGATTGAACCAAGCTGGATGGAGCAACGAGTCGTCCTTCGATTCGAAGGTGTGGACAGTGCATTTCGAGTATGGGTGAACGGGCACTATATTGGCTACAGTCAAGGAAGCCGCATTCCTGCTGAATTCGACATCCGTCCCACGCTGCAGCAAGGTTTGAATCAAATTACCGTTCAGGTATACCAATGGTGCGACGGCTCCTATCTGGAAGATCAGGATATGTGGTGGTTAAGCGGTATTTTCCGCGATGTGTATTTGCTAGCCTTCCCGACGGAGCATATGTGGGACTTTACGGTTCGCACACACCTGCTCGACAATGGTGAGCGTGCTCAACTGGACGTTGATGTCGAGCTCTGCATCAGCGAGGAGGCTGCGCAGTCACATACATTTGCATGGACATTATTGAATGCTGCCCGCCAGCCAATTTCGCCGACTAACACGATCTTGGTAAGTGATCAATGCCAGCAATCAGACCCGTTCATCCGGGTAAGCACTACCGTGGAAGCCCCTACACTATGGTCAGCGGAGACCCCTTATTTGTATCATCTTGTTCTGGAACTTCGAGACAAGGACCAAGAGGTCATTCAAGTAATCTCGCAGCGAATCGGATTCAGAGAAGTGAAGCTTACCGGTAAGAATCTTCTCGTAAACGGGAAGGCCATCATGTTCAAGGGCGTCAATCGGCATGAATTCCATCCGGATCATGGACGTGCGGTTCCCTATGCCACAATGGTCGAAGATGTGCGCTTAATGAAGCAGTTCAACTTGAATGCTGTGCGGACCTCACACTACCCGAATGATCCGCGCTTCTACGCCTTATGTGATGAGGCAGGGCTATACGTAATCGACGAAGCGGACTTAGAAACACATGGATTTCAAGCTGCTGGGTGTTGGTCACTGCTCAGTGAGGATGAGACGTGGAAACAGGCCTATGTGGAGCGAATGCAGCGGATGGTAATCCGTGACAAAAATGCGCCGAGCGTCATCATGTGGTCGCTTGGCAATGAATCCGGCTGTGGGCCCAATCATGCAGCCATGGCTGAGTGGGCACAGCAATATGATCCGACTCGCCCCGTTCATTACGAAGGCGATTGGAGCAACATGCTTGAACTCGGCATCCGCTCAACGATGTACCCAACACTCGAAGCCATTGAGAAGGTTGTCCAGTCTGATGACGATCGTCCGTATATTTTATGTGAATTCGCGCATGCAATGGGCAACGGCCCGGGAGCGCTTAAGGACTACGTGGAAATGTTCTATCGCTACCCGAAGCTGCAAGGTGCGTTCGTCTGGGATTGGGTCGATCAAGGCATTCGGCGTGAGCGAGAGGATGGCCGCCAAGAAATGGCGTATGGCGGTGACTTCGGCGAGCTTATTCATGACGGAAACTTCTGCTTGAATGGACTCATCGACGGAGACCGTAAGCCGTGGCCCGCTCTGCATGAATACAAAAAAGCGATCGAGCCTGTCAAAGTCTATGCCAGCAGTGAACCAGGAGAATATATCATCGAGAACCGGTACGACTTCCTTCCATTATCATGCTTGCGCGGTCACTATTCCATCATTGCCGATGGTGAACTAATTGCCGAAGGGACATTCGAGGTGCCCGAAGTACCTCCACGTGAGCGCGCTGCATGGCGGTGGGATGCGCGGACAGCGATTCGAGCCGCGTTCGGCCATACGATATCTGAACCGGCATTTCAGCATATGTGGCTTCGGTTCTCCTTCCGTTCGGGTAGCGGCACTTATGGCACAATCCCCTGGCTTCCTGTGGGTCATGAAGTGGCATGGGCTCAATTTGAGCTTGAGCCTTCGCAGGTTCTTAAGCTACAGCATACCGATTGCATACAGGAGACAGCAGCTTCCTCTACCATATCATCGTCTAAGAGCAGCCTGACATCCGGCTTCGGTATTAATACTGCCCCTGCAGGCATGATGTCGCTGAAGCCCATTTCGATCCATGACCAAGGAGCTAGCCTCATCCTTACAGGCAGCAGCTTTATTATGGAGATCAATCGGTCAGACGGAAGCCTTCTCTCTTGGCGTTTCCATAACACAGATTTGCTAACTGGCAGTCCCCGCCTTCAATTATGGCGTGCCGTTATCGATAATGATCGCTATCTAGTGACGGATTGGCGGAATGCTCGACTACATCAATTGAAGAAACGGATAAAACAGGTGACCATCGATTCATCACGCGCAGCAGAGGGGATGATTACCGTAACGACCTGCTTCCGGTTAGGAGCACCCGCCTTTATGTGGGGATTGGCCTGTGAGCAGATCATGACCATACAAGGAAATGGGATCATACAGCTGCACATTGACGTACGGCCTGAAGGATGCCATCCAGAGGTTCTCCCTCGTTTTGGCTACGAGCTTGGCATCCCTGCCGGCTTGAATTCCTGCAGCTGGTATGGACGCGGTCCAGGCGAAAGCTATGTCGACAGCAAGGAAGCAGCTGCAATTGGCTGGTACGAAGCGAAGGTCGATGATCTTATGGTGGCATACGAGAAGCCGCAGGAGAATGGCAATCGTACAGATACAAGATGGGTATCTTTTGTGAACGCTCAAGGCACGGGACTATTCTTTACAAGCAGTTCTAGAGTGGACACCTTTGACTTTAGCGCCCATCGCTACTCGGTCATGGACTTGGAGAATGCCGCCCATCATGCTGATCTAGTGCCTCGAAGCGATATTGTTCTCCATCTGGACAAAGCACAGAATGGTCTTGGTAGCAACAGCTGCGGCCCGAGAGCGCTCCCTGAGCATGAATTGAAGTGCAAGGACATGTCATTCAGCCTGCAAGTGATCCCATTCAACTGTGAGACACTGTCTCCGAGGCAACTTGCGCGGCTCGTGAACAGCGGTATTCTATCTTAATCAAATCCAAGACTCTCGGATCGAGCAAATATCTTTAAGAACAAGCCTGATGAACAAACAGGGCACAGAATAACAAAATAATGGGTTCAGGCTACTGCGATCAAATGAGAACATAAAAAAGCAGCCATGCTCAACATGAACATGGCTGCTTGGCGTTGCTAGTGCACTATTTATAAATGACAGCCCTTAACGGGACAATTCATTATAATTTAATGACATTAGCTGCTTGCGCACCGCGATTGCCTTCAGTAATATCGAACTCTACTTCTTGGCCTTCGTCAAGTGTTTTGAAACCGTCGCCTTGGATTGCGGAGAAATGAACGAATACGTCTTCGCCGTTTTCCACTTGGATAAATCCGTAGCCTTTTTCTGCGTTAAACCATTTTACAGTACCTTTCAAAGTCAAAACCTCCTCACTTCTTCGCCCTGACAGGCGAATAGTAATATTATACTTAAGCAAAAAGTCAAACGCAACTTTTCCCACAAAAAAGATTTCTAAAAAAATTGCAAATAATGTGGTCTATATTGCGGCTTTCCAGTGAAATCAGATTTGATTTCATTTAATGGCTAAGGTATCATGATCGGTAAGACAAACTGCTTGGCAATACCGCTTACAACTTAGAGTGACAGTGCCCTGCACCAAGAAACGAGGGAACCAAATTATGATGAAGAAACATGTTATTTATAAAAAGGATAACTGGAATATGCTTACGGTTGAAGTACAGGGCCGTTATATCGTATTACGTGAAATATCCGAACAATGGGGAGAAGAATGCCATAACTTCTTGAGCCGTCCGGCCTTGATGCATTGGGCTGAACAACGCTTTCCTAAAGAAGATTACGTAGGCAAGGAAGAAGAATGGAACGAGATCATGGACAAATTCAAGCAAGTATAAAGGCAGGATGCTTATGAATTCATCAACGAACCTTATTTTTATTTTGCTTGCATTTTCACTTGGAGTGATCCTAGTCTGGAAGAGAGACACGCTGCCGGAGAAGCTGCGCAGGCCGTTGGCGATTACTGCATTATGCTTGATTACATTCGCCTTCTTCCTAATTGTCTACTCTTTCTTTGCGCTCGGCAGTTAGCTTCTTCAACGGAACAAGCACAGCCGTCCGCAACAAATAGTTTGGCGTTCTCTGGTCATACTACCCTACAGATTAATCGGTGAGTGCACACAGCACCATTGCCGCACGGCAACGCTACCGGAGGGGGATATATGGCCACGACACGCCAATTGGTTATCGGGCTGGTCACCTCTGCCATCATGGTGACCAGCCTACTGTCTGCTTCAACAGCCGCTAGTTATAAGCAAGCGACAGCGAAGCCATTATCGCAATATCAATATATGAGGAGGGTACATATGGAACAAGTATGGAAACGTTCAGAAGTCCCACAGGATGTCCGCTGGAAATTGGAGGACTTATTCGGATCACAAGCAGAATGGGACAAAGAATTCTCGCTGGTTAACCAGCTGTTGGATAAGATGAAGCAATATCAAGGCAAGTTGAATGATGCGGAAGCACTGAAGAATTGCTTTGAGCTGGAAGACGATATTTCCCTACATACCGAGCGCCTGTACGTATATGCGAGCATGCGCCATCATGAAGACACAGCGGAACCTGGATATCAGGCATTGTCCGAGAAGGCCAAGCAATTAAGCGTAACAGTTGGGGAGGCACTCTCTTTCATTACGCCTGAAGTTCTGTCCTTGTCTGATGAGCAATTGAATGCCTTTATTCAAGAACCGAAGCTGGCTGCTTATCGCTTCACGTTGACTGAAATGCTGCGCCAAAAGGCACATATTCTGTCCAAACAAGAAGAAGCCCTGCTCGCGCAAGTTGGAAGCATGTCCAAGTCGCCCGAGACCATTTACAGCATGCTGAACAATGCCGACATGAAGTTCCCAACGATTAAGGACGAGAACGGCAAGGATGTAGAGCTGACACATGGCCGCTACATTCAATTCCTTGAAAGCCGCAACAGCGAAGTTCGCAAGGCTGCTTTTGAAGGCGTATACGGTACATATCGCAAGCTTCGCAATACAGTTGCTTCTACACTCAATGCGAACGTACAGAAGAACCTGTTCTATTCTCGCGCACGCAAATACCCTTCCACATTGGAAATGTATCTGTACGGCGACAACATTCCGAAGGAAGTATATACGAATCTGATTGACACGATCCACAAGCACTTGCCGCTTATGCACCGCTACATGAAGCTTCGCAAGCAGCTTCTGGGTGTGAAGGAACTACATATGTACGACCTATTCGCTCCGGTTGTCGATGAGTTCGACATGAATATTACATTCGAAGAAGCGAAGGCAACTGTTAAGGAAAGCTTGAAGCCGCTTGGTGAATCGTATCTGAATGTGCTTCAAGATGGTTTCGACAACGGATGGATTGACGTTTATGAAAATGAAGGCAAGCGTACTGGCGCATACAGCTGGGGCGCATACGGCACGCACCCTTACGTGCTGTTGAACCATAAAGACAATTTGAACAGCATGTTCACATTGACACATGAAATGGGTCATGCACTGCATTCGTACCATTCGGACAACAACCTGCCATATCGTGACGCGCAGTATACCATCTTCTTGGCAGAGGTTGCTTCCACATTGAATGAAGCGCTGCTCATGGATTATATGCTGAAGAAGACAACGGATAAGAAAGAAAAGATGTATCTGCTTGCATACTACATCGATCAATTCCGTACAACTGTATTCCGTCAGACGATGTTCGCTGAATTCGAGATGATTATCCATGATCACGCTGAGAAAGGTGAAGCACTGACACCGCAGCTCCTCTGTGACGTGTACTATGACTTGAATAAGAAGTACTACGGAGATGACATGGTCATCGACAAAGATATCGAGATGGAATGGGCACGTATTCCTCACTTCTATACAAGCTTCTACGTGTTCAAATACGCTACAGGCTTCTCGGCTGCACAAAGCTTCGCGAAGCAAATTCTCGAAGAAGGTCAACCGGCAGTCGATCGTTACACAGGCTTCTTGAAGAGCGGCGGCAGCGACTTCTCGATCAACATTCTGAAGAAGGCCGGCGTAGATATGTCCACTCCGAAGCCAATCGAAGAAGGCATGAGCTTGCTTGAATCCCTTATCAAAGAGATGGAACAGCTCGCAGCAAAATAAATGTAAAAGAGACGCTAGACAGCCTAACTAACTGCTGTCTGGGCGTCTCTTTTTTGTCAGCTATCCTGTCACATTCACTCTTGTATCAAATTGAGTAAACCTAGGGACACGATGCGTGCTAATAGGTAAGAAGCGAAGAAGTTGATATAGCTGCGCTATGCGATTTCGGTTCCATCGAACGGCCAGCTTCGCTGTACGCCTGCCCCATCCAGCTCCGCTTGATAAGCGCTGAGATGCTGCTTATCCTCATAGACCTTGCGCGGAATGATCCCTTGCTCAATCGAATAAGCGATCAAGTGACCGACGGATTCTCCAATATTCCATTCGGTTGGATGCAAGCGATAGCACCCGTTAGTGAGCTGAGTCGTACCGATATTTTTGCAAGCAGGCAGAACATTCGTGACCCGCTTCGGAATGAGAGATCCAAGTGGAATTTCATAAGGCAAGGTCGGAATATAGCAGCTTCGTCCAGTCTTGGTTGTTGTATGCAAATCCATAGAATAATGCCCTACTCCTACACTATCCTCATATCGACGAATACCTAGTCCCTGCCCCTTGCGAAGCTCCTTGCTCACATCAAGTTCCGTTATCGTATATAAGGCATGAATTCTTCTCGATTCACGAATGTAAGCCGACTTAGCAAGGCCATCGTCAGTGCCGACAGATGGACGATACAAGCGGAATTCGGGGTACCCTACTCCACCATCTTCACGTGGCGCTTCTGTCTGAAGCCAGTATAACAGAGACAAGCTTAACTGCTTAGCCTCCTCAACAATCGCATCCCGCTCTTCATAACTCATCTCAACAGGAGATGCAATGGAATAATCATTTTGCGGCCAATTAATTAAGGACAGATCTCCCTCATAATGGCCGTCCCGAAACTGCGATGCGTCCACAGTACGGCGATACGTCCACAGAGGCAGCGGGTCTATACCGTCGGGCAAGCAAATGAACTTGCGCAATTTATGAGTCGCATTCGGCTTTGTATCCCACCAACTTAACAAAGGATAAGGCGATCCTTCATGGTGAAAGCTCCTCCACCAATCATAACTTGCCGGCTTGGCAATCGGCTCATTGCGTTCAGCAGCGTTGGCATCCAGCTTCTCCAGCGACATCACTACTGTAAACGCTTGCAAATCAGCTGGGTCTGCTTCTGTTAACGCATGAGGCTCCCCTGTCATCTGCTGTGATTCAGCACCAACGATATATTCAACACCTGCGAGCGGCAGCACGTCACCACATTCTGTTGCATCTACGTAATATTGTCCAGTGAGTACTGTCTTCTCTCCTGTAATTCGATTGAGCACGGTGATGTCTTGTACAGCATCGCCCTGCGTGTGCGCTTCAAGCGGAACCGTATGATACAAAATGTGCAGACGCCCTTCCTCAACGTGAGGGCAAAGCCAAGCTTGCAGCAGATCATGCGCAACATTCGGCTCGTGACACAGTCGGCTTACCCATCCATTTCCCGGATTGAAAGTATTGTCGTATGCATCTCGATCCTTCAGCAGCTGCGGCTTCACAAGTGCAGCATAATAACTCCGAATCTGATTGCGGAATGCTCGATAAGCAGCAGTACATCCTGTTTGTTCAATCCATGGGTGTTCATCTGGTGGAACTGCTTGGCTGGTAAGCTGGCCGCCAATCCAGTCCGTCTCTTCTGTCATGATCACTTCTAGGCCCCGATTCGCCAGTGTCCATGCTGCCAGTGTTCCCCCAAGCCCTCCACCAATAATGACAACGTCTGCCTTCCTCGTATTCATGAATGTCCCTCCCCATTCACTTCCAGATCATTCCTCCCCATGATCATATCATGACATGTCTGTATTTTGAATCCTTGATCCATAATGAAAATATTTGATTGGAGCAACCATTCAACTTGTGGCGAATGAAGTCGAACATTATACTGAGAATAGATACATAAACATAATGGTAAGGAGGCTACCTGCAATGCGTATTCAATGGTCCCTGCTAGCAGGACTTATATTTGCGCTCATTACGGCGATATTTGCAGTCATTAACGTGAATCCAGTACAAGTGAATCTCTTGTTCGGCACATTCGATGTACCGCTCATTCTTCTCATTTTGGGCTGCACCCTGCTTGGAGCTGTAATTGTCGGTTCATACAGCATCTACCTGCAGTTCCGCTCCCAGAAGAAGATTAAGCAATTGGAGCATCAGCTTGCTCAATATACAGGCGACGCTGACAATAGCTTGTTCGAGAATCATGAATCGACAAACAACCTCGAAGAATTGCATCCTCATGGCGACAGCACGACAAATGAGGATTTAACAGGACTCACATCAAGCACAGCCAATTCGGACAAGATTGATCACTAGCACCAGTACTTGCATCAGTACTTGCATCAGTACTTGCATTAGTACTTGCATTAGTACT
>NZ_MAIS01000100.1:0-20896 GCF_001680695.1 Paenibacillus sp. KS1
CTACTGCACCTTCCCGCGAATGTCCAGCCTCCGCCGGCTTCTCAACGACGCGCTCGTGCAAGTGCCCAGTTTGCGATGATTGCTCTCCTGTGCGCTCCCCCAATTGCCCTGCTAGCGATGATTGTCCCGCTTGATCCTGCGAATGATTTTCCCCAATTCCGCTCGCATCGTACTCCGCCATGAACAGATCCTCCAAAGAAGGCTGCTCAATACGGATATCCCTTAGCTCGTGGGCAGCAATTCGCTGCAGAGCAAGGTGCAAATCACCTTGCAGCACAAGACGATGCTCCATGCCATCGTATACTGCGTTCGGATCGATATTTCTCAATCGGTAAGCCTCTATGCAATTACCCTGCTGCTTGAATTGAATATGTGCAATCCGGCGATCCTTGCCTGGAATCCCATCTACATCACTTACTCGCAGCAGACGACCTTCTCGGATGAACGCGACACGGCTGCACAACTTCTCTACCTCGCTTAGAATATGGGTGGAGAAGAAGATGGTCGCTCCCCGTTCATGCTGCTCCATTAATATTTGGAAAAAGGTGTGCTGCATCAACGGATCAAGCCCTGATGTCGGTTCATCCAGTACAATTAAATCCGGCTTATGCAGCAGACACTGTACAATGCCAAGCTTCTTGCGATTGCCAAGTGAGTATGACTTCACTCGCTTACTGACATCCAGCTTTAACTGATCTGCCAATACCATTGCAGTTGTATGTTGCAACAACAGCCCATTCATTCGCGCAGCGAAGTCCAGTACTTCTTTGCCTGTTAGCTCCTCGTTATAATGCACTTCTGACGGTAAATAGCCGATTCTCCTGCGAACATCAGGACGTTCCTTGTTCATTACTTCTCCGAACAATTCCACTGTCCCTGAGGTAGGGCGAATGAGCTGCATAATCGTACGAAGCGTAGTAGACTTTCCCGCCCCATTCGGTCCAATAAATCCGAAAATCTCACCCTGCTGTACTTCTAAATTGACTTCGTGGATACCGCGCTGTGATCCGTACCTTTTTGTGAGATTGCTCAACTTGATAGCGTTCATGCGGCACACTCCAATCTATACTATAGTTAAATTATGAGTATATCTTATTCCGCATACATTCAAACTCACAAGTCCGTTTTATACTCAATCAAGTATGAAAGTATATCATTCTCCACTCATTAGCTCTTTCCTGCTCATCATTTCGAATCAATGGAAAAATAGGCGATCGAGCTCAGATATCCGAGAATGCTCCCTGCAACTTCCCCCTTCGATAACAAAAAAAAAAGAGGAGCATCGCCCCTCTTCCTCGTCTATCTTGTCTGTACTTGTATTCGTTCTGACTTCGCACCGATGTCACTGCGGTATTGCATCCCACTGAATTGGATGCGTTGAACTGCCTCATATGCCTTCGCTTTGGCTGCTGCCACATTGTCGCCTATGCCGACAACTCCTAGCACTCGGCCTCCTGCTGTCCGCCACGTTCCATCCTCATCACGCACCGTGCCCGCATGGAATAAGAGAGCTGATTCCGCTGCCTGCTCCAACCCCGTAATGACGTCTCCTCTGCGAACATCTCCAGGGTAGCCTTCTGCTGCTACAATGACACACATCGCAGCATGATCATGCCATTCAAGCTCAATCTCCTGTAGACTGCCTTCGGCGACTGCCCACAGGACTTCGAACAGGTCTGACTTCAACCGTGGGAGTACAGACTGCGTCTCTGGATCGCCGAAGCGTGCATTGAACTCAATGACCTTTGGTTCCCCATCCGGCGTGATCATTAGTCCAGCGAACAGCAAACCATGGAAGGAACGGCCCTCGGCAACCATCGCCCTGGCAGCCGGTTCAATGATCGTCCGGCGCGCCTTCTCTAGAATGGACGGTGAGAATTGCGGCAAAGGGCTATATGTCCCCATACCACCTGTATTCGGTCCGCGATCGCCATCGAAGATTGGCTTGTGATCCTGCGCTGGTTCACATACGCGCACCGTTTCTCCATCTACGAAGGCCAGAATGGACATTTCCTCACCCAGCATAAATTCTTCAATGACAACCTTGCTGCCAGATGAACCGAACTTTCCAACTACCATCACCTCATGCAATACTTCAATTGCCTCTTCATGCGTATGAGCAATAACTACACCCTTGCCCGCCGCCAGACCATCGGCCTTAATGACGACCGGGAGCATATGTTGATGGACGTACGCCGAAGCCTCATTGAAATTATCGAACGCAGCGTAGGCAGCGGTCGGAATTTTATATTTGTGAAGCAGATGCTTCATGAACACCTTGCTTCCCTCAATCTCAGCTGCCTTACGATCAGGGCCAAATACGCGCAGTCCTTGTGCTTTCAGTACGTCAACAATTCCGCCTGCCAGTGGATCATCAGGTCCTACGACAACAAGGTCAACTTCCTGTTCAACTGCGTATCGGGCAATGCCTTCATAATCGTGGACTGGCAGCGGCACACATTCGGCGAGGTTCGCAATCCCTGCATTGCCTGGCGCACACAGCACCTGCCCAACTTGCGGGCTATTGCGAAGCGCCCATACCAGTGCATGCTCGCGTCCGCCGCTGCCGACGACCAATACCTTCTTCCCTACGTGCTCCATATTCATGAACGCCTCCTTAGTGCTTAAAGTGACGTACACCAGTCATCACCATGGCAATACCATGCTTATTTGCCACTTCAATGGATTCACTGTCTCGAACTGAGCCTCCTGGCTGAATCACTGCCGTAATTCCAGCTTCTGCTGCCAAGGCCAGCGTATCGCCCATTGGGAAGAATGCATCGGATGCAAGTACAGCGCCGCGCGCCTTCTCACCGGCTTGTTCGATTGCGATGCGAGCTGCACCTACCCGGTTCATCTGTCCGGCACCTACACCAACCGTCATTCCATCCTTCACAAGGACAATCGCATTCGACTTCACATGCTTCACGACATTCCATCCGAACAACAGCTGTTCCATCTCCTCAGAGGATGGTTCACGTTCTGTTGCGACCTGTACACTGTCTGCTTTCAAGGAATGTAAATCAAGATCCTGCACAAGCACGCCACCATCCACTGTCGTCAGCTGCCGTGATGATACCCGCTCGTCTGGGGATGGTATTGTCCCTGTTTTCATCAGACGGATATTCTTCTTCTGTGCAAGCACCTCAAGCGCTTCTTCTGTAAAGCTAGGAGCGATGACAATTTCTAAAAATATTTCATGCAGCAAACGGGCTGTATCGCCATCGATTTCTCGGTTAGAGGCAACGATTCCGCCGAATATCGACGTTGGATCAGACTCATATGCCTTCTCATAAGCTTCCAGAACCGTAGCACCGATCCCTACGCCGCATGGATTCATATGCTTCACTGCAGCCACCGCAGGCGTACGGAACTCACTAACGATCGCAAGCGCCGCATTGGCATCGTTAATATTGTTGTAGGACAGCTCCTTGCCATGCAATTGCTCAGTTGTTGTAATACTGCCTGCGCCCGCCAATGGTCGGCGATAGAAGGCCGCATCCTGATGCGGATTCTCCCCGTAGCGAAGCGGCTGTGCCAGTTCATACGTCACACTCAATCGCTCCGGCCATTGCTCACCAACCTGCTCAGTCAAATATTCCGCAATGATGGAATCATAAGCTGCCGTATGGCGGAACACCTTTGCCGCAAGACGACGACGAGTCTCAATTGTCGTATCGCCACTAGCGCGAACTTCTGCGAGAACAGTCTCATAGTCCGCTGCATCGACGACAACCGTGACATCTGCATGATTTTTGGCAGCGGAGCGCAGCATTGTCGGGCCACCGATATCTATATTCTCAATCGCATCCTCATAGGACACGCCTTGCTTTGCGATCGTCTGCTGGAATGGATAGAGATTCACAACGACAAGATCAATCGTAGACAAGCCAAGCTCATCCAGCTGCTCCATATGAGCCGGATTGCCGCGCATCGCCAGCAGCCCGCTATGAACGGCGGGATGCAGCGTCTTGACTCGACCATCTAAAATTTCCGGGAACCCCGTCACATCCGATATCCCTGTAACCGGCACTTGCTCCTGCTCCAGCAAAGCTTTCGTTCCACCCGTGGAAATAATCTGCACACCCGCTTCCGTCAAGCTGCGCGCAAATGCAACTACGCCCGTCTTATCGGATACACTGATCAATGCTCTTTGAATCGCCATGTTGTCCTCTCCCCTGCTAAACTTTGGCATTTTAATTAAATATCATTGTAATGCGTTACCGTATGGAAGTCTATATCATGGCTCCCTGTTAAAAACGAACCTTATCTACTCGTCAAAAGCTACTAAACAAATATCTCAAATATCGATTAGGAGCCTATCGTCACAGTCTTGTCTCGCCAAGTACTTTCTCGAAATAACGGCAGAAGTATGTCCTTGTGCAATGGAAAATCCGATAAATTGTCTTTCAAATAGTGGACACAATATTGCAAGGAAGACACCTTTCCCTAAACCTTAACGAGCCCAATATATAGTTGGAATACAGCTCTAACCTCTACATGTAGACATATCTTCATCTGCAGCAATATAACCTTCTGTGTCCACATTAGCGTGGACATTTTCCCCATTTGTCCTCGAAGGAGATACAAATATGTTGTGCAGGCATTCTTGTATGATCATCGGTAGCATCGAAAAAATTAGCTGGTTGCAAGAAGCCCCGCAGAGAGGAGATTCTGCACCACTTGCGGGTACAGTTCGTGCTCAGCTTGCTGAATACGCGCTGACAAAGTATCCTCCGTATCATTAGGCAGGATGGCAACAACCTGCTGGGCCAATATTGGCCCTGTATCCATTCCTTCATCAACAAGATGTACCGTCACTCCCGTCACCTTCACGCCGTAATCCAATGCTTGGCGTACCGCGTGCATGCCCGGAAAGGCAGGCAGAAGCGAAGGATGGATATTGACCATGCGTCCTTCATAAGCTCGCAGCAATACGGGGGTTACAAGGCGCATATACCCTGCCAGCACAACCCAGTCAATGTGTTGCTTGTGCAGCAAGCGGAGAACGTCCTGCTCATAATCCTCACGAGAAGTATATTTCTTCGGTTCAAATATGGCAGTCTGCACGCCGGCTTGCTTCGCACGCTCAATGACGCGCGCATTAGGCTTGTCGCATACGAGTAGGGCGATGTCAGCTTTCAGACGCTGCCCACAAGCAGCCGCATCGACAAGCGCTTGAAAGTTCGAGCCTGATCCGGAAGCAAACACGGCAATGCGTGGGAGATGCTGCTCTTTAGGCTGCTCTTTAGGCTCCGATTTGGCACTAACTTCGACTCTAGCTTCTGCGTTCCTGAGCGAGTTTGCATTTATGCTCGGTTGTGCATCAGCACATGTACTTCCATGAATCTTGCCCAGATCATCAGACGGCATCCCCTTTGTACGCAGCATACCATCACACATACCCTCGTTCGTACATTTGTTCATATCTTCATGAATTCCTTCAGGATTACCTTCATGCATACTTTTATGCATACTTTCTGGTACATCCTCGCTCCATTCCGATTGCCGCATTACAAGCCTACCCCCGGGATGTGAACTTGACGGCTTCCTTCCGTAACTCTTCCCATGCGATATACAGCCTCGCCGCTTTGTTCCAGACTGCGGATTGCGGTATTCGCTTCCTCTTCCCCAACAACGATCACCATGCCGATTCCCATATTGAACGTCGTGAACAATTCAGAAGCGGTAAGCTTGCCAATTTCCTTGCACCAAGTGAACACAGGATGAATCGGCCATGCCCCATACTCAATCTCAACAGACGTACCTTCAGGAAGCACACGCGGAATATTCTCTAAGAATCCCCCACCTGTAATATGAGCCGCACCCTTCACATTCACTTGCTTCATCAGCTCAAGCATGGAGCGCACATAAATGCGTGTCGGCGTAAGTAGTACCTCTCCAAGTGTACTGCTGCCATCAGGTGCTACATCTGTCAAACTCAGTCCGCCTTGTTCAAGCAACAACTTGCGGACGAGTGAGAAGCCATTGCTGTGCAGTCCACTCGAAGCAAGACCTAGCACAACGTCGCCAGGGCGAATCGATTCACCGGTAATGATTCGGCTCTTATCTACCACACCTACGCTGAAGCCAGCAATATCGTACTCATCTGCCGAATACATACCTGGCATTTCAGCCGTTTCACCGCCGATTAGAGCGCAGCCCGACTGCGTGCAGCCTTCCGCAATACCGCTCACAACCGCTTCAATTTGCCCTGGAACGACCTTCCCGCAGGCCAAGTAATCAAGGAAGAATAACGGTTCTGCACCTTGGACGACAATATCATTCACACACATCGCCACAGCATCAATGCCGATCGTGTCATGCTTATCAAGCGCGAACGCCAGCTTCAGCTTCGTTCCCACTCCGTCCGTACCTGATACAAGAACCGGTTCTTTGTAACGCTGAATATCCAGTTGGAACAAAGCTCCGAATCCACCCAAATCGGTTAGCACTCCTGGCGTAAATGTGCGGCGCACATGCTTCTTCATTCGTTCGACCGCTTCATTCCCTGCCGCAATATCGACACCCGCTTGTTTGTAGGCTTCTGACATGATCGTGCGTCTCCTCTCTCCCTGTAAGCAGGACAGGAATGCATCCTGCATTCCCGTCCGTCATCGTTAATGTGAAATGAATAAAATCTTGAAATCTCGAATTACTCAAAATGAATATGTTACGAATCTCGGCCCAGGTACGCGACATCCCACAGCCCGAGCGATCACTTAGCAATCATTTAGAAGTAAATTAGAAGTAAATTAGAAGTCACTTAGCATTACTTGGCAATTATTTAGATATCCACTTTGCAATCGCTAGAAATCACTTGGCAGCCTCTCACACTCAACAGCTACAGCCTGAGCGTTCATTGCCCGTCCCCGCTGCTGCAGGGTCTGTATATAAATTCGTTGGATAGTCCTTATCGAAGCAGGCTAAGCACAGCCCTCCGTTGGATTCATTCACAAATGCCCCACCAATTGCACCAATCATGCCGTCTTGGCTCAGAAAAGCAAGGGAGTCCGCCCCCACCAGTTCACACATCTCTTCCACCGTGTGAGATGACGCAATCAGGTCCTCGCTGTTCGGCGTATCGATTCCGTAGAAGCACGGATGCTTGAACGGTGGCGAAGCGATGCGCAGATGAACCTCCAAAGCCCCCGCTTCGCGCAGCATGTGCACAATTCGGCGTGATGTCGTGCCCCGCACGACCGAATCGTCGATTAGAACGACCCGTTTGCCCTCTACGACACTGCGCACCGCACTTAGCTTCATCTTCACACCCTGCTCGCGCAATGCTTGGCTCGGCTGAATAAACGTCCGGCCCGTATACTTACTCTTAATCAAGCCCATCTCATAGGGAATTCCCGTCAGCTCTGCGTATCCAATAGCAGCCGATATACTAGAATCCGGCACACCACTTACGATATCCGCCTCTACGAACGATTCCCTCGCAAGCTGCATGCCCATTTGTTTGCGTGCAGTATGCAGATTGACATCATGCAGCTGGCTATCTGGCCTTGAGAAGTAGATGAACTCCATCGCGCATAATGCGCGGCGTTGAAGCGGTGCGAACCGTTCCGAACGATGACCGAGCGCATCTACGATGAGCAGTTCCCCCGGCTCCAAGGAACGAACTAATTCCGCACCAACCGCTTCAAGTGCACATGTCTCCGAGGCAAATACATAACTGTCGCCCAGCCTGCCAAGCACAAGCGGCCGGAGGCCATTCGGATCGGATGCGGCAAGCAGCTTGTCGTTTGTCATAATGAGGAAGGCGAAGCCTCCAACCAGTTCACGAAGCGCCTCCTTCGCCGCACGAACGACGTCGTGCTCCGAGCGAGCGATAAGATGAGCAATCACCTCGGTATCACTCGTCGTCTGGAAAATAGAGCCCTTCTTCTCCAACTCGCGGCGAATTGCAGGAGCGTTGACGATATTCCCGTTCGTCGCAACTGCAAGATCCCCATCGCGCGTCTTGAAGACGAGTGGCTGCGCATTCGCCAGCCGGCTGTCGCCGGACGTCGAATAACGTACATGGCCGATCGCCCGATCACCACGCATATCCTGCAATCGCTCAGCGTCGAACACTTCCTTCACAAGGCCCATTGCACGATGATAGTGGAAAGATTGACCGTCGGACGTACACATGCCTGCACTTTCCTCGCCACGATGTTGCAGCGTGTGCAGCCCATAATACACCATCGAAGCCGCCTCTTCATAACCAAACACACCGAATACCCCGCACTCTTCCTTCAAGCGGTCAAATGGCCCATCCTTGCCGCTGCCCTCATTGTAGTAAGCCCCTGTTACTTCATGAGACATGGAATCGCATCCTTCCATACCTGTTCTGCTTGTTGCCAAGGCATATCTAAAGCATCCGTTCCATCTACTCGAACGTGGATCTGTTCACCTCCGACTGTACCGATGCCCTCTACCGGAACTCCTGCTTCCGAGCAGCGAGCCTTCACTTCTTCCAACTGCTCCGCACGTACCGACAGCAGGATACGGGATTGGCTCTCGCTGAACAGTGCGATATCCGTACGCAGTCCTTCTGCACTTAGATCAAGCGTCGCACCGATATGACCGCTGATGCAGCTCTCCGCAAGCGCAGCCGCGAGACCTCCGTCCGATACATCATGTGCAGACTGCACAAGTCCTGCTTGAATCAGGCTCAACACGGTCTTCAGCAAGCTTGATTCTGCATCCAGATCGAGCTGCGGAGGACGACCTTCTACCGCGCCGTGTACAATGGCTTGGAATTCACTTCCGCCAAGCTCTGCCTTCGTGCGGCCCAGAAGCAGTACTGCATCTCCCGCCTGCTTGAAGGCTTGTGTCGTAATGTGCTGCGTATCATGAACGAGACCGACCATGCCAACGACTGGCGTTGGATAGATGGCTCCCTTTGCATTTTCGTTATACAAGCTTACGTTCCCGCCGATAACCGGCGTATTCATCACACGGCATGCTTCAGCCATGCCATCAACAGCCTGCTCCATCTGCCAGAAGTTCTCCGGCTTCTCCGGATTGCCGAAGTTCAAGTTATCCGTAATTGCCAGCGGCTCTGCACCAGAGCATACAATATTGCGCGCTGCCTCACAGACCGCAATGCGGCCTCCCATGAATGGATCAAGCATCACATAGCGGCCATTGCAATCCGTCGTCATCGCGAGCGCTTTGTTCGTTCCGCGCACAAGCACGACTGCCGCATCCGAGCCTGGTGCCACTGCCGTGCTCGTGCGAACCATCGTGTCGTACTGGCGATATACCCATTCCTTGCTTGCCACAGATGGTGAGCCAAGCACCTTCAATAGCGCTCCGTTCAGTGCTTCAACCCCGCTTACTTCTGGGTAAGCCGTTGTGTCCACGGAAGCGTTAGCCTCAAAATAAGCAGGTACAGCAGAAGGCTTATTATAAATAGGACATTCATCCACAAGTCCGTTAACCGGCATATCACCGACAACCTCGCCACCATACAGCAGGCGCAGGCGCCCATCGTCTGTAACGCGGCCAACCTTGCGGCAAATAACGCCCCAACGTTCAAAGATTTCCATCGCAATTGGCTCGTTATGCTCTTCAATAACGAACAGCATGCGCTCCTGCGATTCGGACAGCATCATTTCATAAGGTGTCATGCCAAATTCACGCTGCGGCACCTCGTTCAAGTCGAGCTCAAGCCCGTTGCCTGCCTTGCTCGCCATCTCCGCGCTCGAACAAGTTAGACCAGCCGCCCCCATATCCTGAATCCCGATCACGATGCCGGAAGCGATCAGTTCCAAGCATGACTCCATAACCAGCTTCTCCATGAACGGGTCGCCTACCTGTACCGCCGGACGCTTCGCTTCCGATTGCTCTGTTAGCTCCTCCGATGCGAATGTCGCACCATGAATGCCATCGCGTCCTGTCGGTGGCCCAACATAATACACAGGATTGCCGATTCCGCTCGCCACGCCCTTCTGGATATCTTTGTGGTCGATCAGCCCAACGCACATCGCGTTAACGAGCGGATTGCCTGCATAGCTGTCATCGAAGACGACCTCGCCGCCCACCGTCGGAATGCCGATGCAGTTGCCATAGCCAGCAATGCCTGATACAACATGCTCGAATAAATACTTCACCCGCTCATCCTGCAAGCTGCCGAAGCGCAGCGAATTCAGCAAAGCAACCGGACGCGCGCCCATCGAGAAAATATCGCGAATAATACCGCCTACTCCCGTAGCCGCACCTTGAAACGGTTCGATGGCAGAGGGATGGTTATGGCTCTCGATTTTGAATACAACCGCTTGTTCGTCCCCAATGTCAACAATGCCCGCTCCTTCGCCCGGACCAACCAGTACACGGTCGCCTGAAGTCGGGAATCGCTTGAGCAGCGGCTTCGAGTTTTTATAAGCACAATGCTCAGACCACATGACACTGAACACACCGATTTCGGTATAATTCGGCTTCCGGCCGAGCAGCTCGCATATGCGTGAATACTCATCTTCCGTTACGCCCATTGTCCGGTATAGCTTCTGCTCCTCAATCTGCTCAGCAGTCGGTTCCTGCTTCATATGGCGAAGTCCTTCAGCAAGGGATTGTTCCTTCTGCTTCGCGCTGCGTGCTGCCGCCTGTTCTTGTTCCATCGTATTAGTAAGCGTTGACTGCATGTTGTTCCCTCCAAGCTTGTAAAATGGATGTAAACAAGCGAACGCCATCCGCTGAGCCCAGCAGTTCGCTAACCGCACGCTCGGGATGAGGCATCATGCCGAGCACGTTGCCAGCCTCGTTGCAAATACCAGCTATATGTTCAAGTGAACCGTTCGGGTTCTGCTCATACGTAAATACAATTTGATTGCCTTGCTTCAGCTTCGCCAGCGTTGCCTCATCGCAATAATAGTTGCCCTCGCCATGCGCGATTGGGATGTTCAGAATGTCGCCCTCGACATAATCCCGTGTGAACGGCAAATCTGCACGAGTTACTCGAATTGGGGCAGCGTGACATCGGAACTTCAGCCCTTCGTTTCTCCGCAGTGTCCCTGGAAGCAATCCCGCTTCCGTCAAAATTTGAAATCCGTTGCATATCCCAAGCACATAAGTGCCTGTCTCAGCAGCCTTAGCGACCGCCTTCATAACAGGAGCGAATCTGGCAATCGCTCCACTGCGCAAATAATCACCATACGAGAAGCCACCTGGAATGACGATAAGGTCATATCCGGTTACATCCTGCTCCGTATGCCATACCCGATCCACTTCGACATTCAGCGTATCTTGTATGGCATGGACACAATCTAGGTCACAATTCGATCCGGGAAATACGAGCACCGCTGCCTTCATCGCCTATTCCTCCAACTCGTACCGATAGTCTTCAACGACTGGATTCGCCAGCAGCTTCTCGCACATTTGCTCCACCTGCGCCGACGCCTGCTCGCGATCTTCCGTGTTGATATTGAACTCCATATATTTGCCGATGCGCACTTGCTCCACACCGCTGTATCCCATCGTGTGCACCGCCTGCTCCACTGCAGCCCCTTGCGGATCCAATACGCCTGCCTTAGTCGTTACGAAAACCTTCACCTTCATCCCTTTTTCCTCCCCATCAGTCCATACTGTCATGAAATTTGAACAATCTACAAAACTGTAATGAATACGATTCATAAAACAATGACCAAACCAGTCAGCGTTTGACGATCCTCCATAAAACTAGAACATTCAACAAAACGTTAAAACATTTATAAAACGGAAGATCATTCAGGCCATGCTTGCTCTGTAATGCGCTCATACAGCTCGATATAGCGGCGGCGCGTAGCTTCTACTACCTGCTCTGGCAGTACTGGCGGCGCCCCACATTTATCCCAACCGCTTGCAGCCAAGTAGCGTCTTACTGGTTCCTTATCCAAGCTATCGATATCCTGATCCAGCACATACTGATCGATCGACCAGAAGCGCGATGAATCCGGGGTGAACAACTCATCAATGAGTACAAGTTCTCCGTCAATAGTTCCAAATTCAAATTTGCAATCGGCGAGCAAAATGCCCTTGGATGCGCATATTTCAGCCGCATACGTATACAGCTCGATGCTGACCTGACGCAGCTGCTGCGCAAGATCTGCTCCCAAATCCTCGCACATAACCGCGAACGGCACATCTTCATCATGTCCCTCATCATGCTTGCGGGACGGTGTAAAAATCGGCTCCGACAGCTTCTCATTCATGCGGAGGCCAGCAGGAAGCTCAATTCCGTTGACAGATTGGTTGGCCGTATACTGCCTCCAGCCGCCGCCGGTAATATAGCCTCTTACGACGCATTCAAAGTCAATGCGCTTTGCTCGTCGAGCAATTGTCATTCGATCTTGTAGGGAACTTAATATTGCGGATAAATCCTGGGGTTCGAGATGTTCATCTCGGCGATTCAAGCTTTCTGTATTTCGCTCAGCTTGATGCAAAGCCGTGTCATGCCGTTGTATTTCTGGATGTGATTCTGGGTGTGTATTCTGGTGTTGGTCTTGGTGAGAATTCTCGCTGTCCTGATGTGAATCATGACAACAATGCATATCATCAGCTGAATGTATGCTGCTACGGTATTGCTCCAAGCGCTTCTCCTGAGTCTGCTTCAGAAGCCCTTCATCGAATGGAACCACATGGTTCGCAATGACATGCTTCGTCTGCTCGAACCAGAATTGGCTCAGCCTGTTCAATACCTCTCCTTTGCCGGGAACCTCCGGCTTCAATACGGCGTCGAATGCAGAGATTCGATCCGATACAACAATTAATAAATGGTCTGGGTCCAGTTCATACAGCTCGCGCACTTTCCCACGATGGAGAAGCGGCAGCGGAACGATGTCAGTCTCAGTCGCAAATTGAGTGTTTGTAGACATCTCCTGTGCTCCTTTCGGCATTACGCCCATTTAGTCAAAAGCGCGTGTTCAAATCAACCCGCCCACATTATCTGCGGATAGAATCAAACAACCTTTAAAAGGAACCCTCCCATATATCGCACCCGCTGCAGCAGTCTCTTCCGATCGTGGTTGGAGGGAAGGAAGAGACCGCCTGCATTCGGCCGTCAGGGCGACAGCCTACGGGAGCTGCCTACACGTCATCTTAGGGGGACGAGTAGGAATCAAGCTCATCATTCAATTGTGTACTAGATAATGTTAGTCTCGCTAGGGACGCAAGTGCCGGCTGCCAGTCGTACAGGTCACGACTGATAGTTCAAGGCAGCTTGGAAGTTTGCTACTCACCACACTGCAATTTCGCGCTAACCAGCAACCTTGCTGCTAACCGCTATTATCTGCTTCTTCCTGCTCCATGCCTTAATCAAGCAAGCCCACTTGGCGGAAGATCGTATCTACATTTTTCAAATGCCATGCAGGATTGAACGCATCCGCGATCTCTTCCGCACTAAGAACAGCCGTAATCTCCGGTGTGCTCTCAATAATGTCGCGGAAGCTGCGCTGCTCTTCCCATGCCTGCATCGCACGAGGCTGTACCGTGTCGTAAGCCTGTTCACGCGCCCAGCCCTTGTCGATCAGCTTCGTCATGACACGGCCGGAGAACGGAACATCGAAGGTGCGCTGCATATTGCGCTTCATGTTCTCTGGGAACACCGTCAAGTTCTTCACGATGTTCATGAAGCGGTTAAGCATGTAGTTCAACAGCATCGTCGCATCCGGCAGGATGATACGTTCTACCGAGCTGTGCGAAATATCGCGCTCATGCCAGAGCGGCACATCCTCATAAGCGGTCAGCATGTATCCGCGCATTACGCGGGACAAGCCGGAAATATTCTCGCAACCGATCGGGTTGCGCTTGTGCGGCATTGCCGATGAGCCCTTCTGGCCCTTCGCAAATGCTTCTTCCACTTCGCGGAACTCACTCTTCTGCAAAGCACGAATCTCAGTAGCGAACTTATCAAGCGATGTCGCGATAAGTGCAAGTGATGCCATGTACTCCGCATGACGGTCACGCTGCAGCGTCTGCGTCGAAATCGGCGCTGGCTTCGTACCAAGCTTCGCGCATACGAACTTCTCTACAGATGGGTCGATATTCGCATATGTCCCTACCGCACCGGACATTTTGCCGAACTCGACGCCTTCCGCTGCGCGGCGGAAACGCTCTAAATTGCGGAGCATTTCTGCATACCATAGTGCCATCTTCAGTCCGAATGTTGTCGGTTCTGCATGCACACCGTGCGTACGACCCATCATTGGCGTGTCTTTATATTCAAGTGCTTTATTTTTCAAAATCTCGATGAAATTCAGCAAGTCGCGATCTATAATCTCATTCGCCTGCTTCATCAAATAGCCGAGCGCCGTATCCACGACGTCCGTTGACGTTAAGCCGTAGTGAACCCATTTCCGCTCTTCGCCCAGCGTCTCAGATACTGCGCGAGTGAAGGCGATCACGTCGTGGCGCGTTTCTGCCTCAATCTCATAGATCCGTTCGATATCGAAGCTTGCATGCTCGCGGAGCTTCTTCACGTCTTCGTGCGGGATGACGCCAAGATCAGCCCATGCTTCACACGCACACAACTCCACCTCAAGCCAAGCCTTAAATTTATTCTCTTCCGTCCAAATCGCCCGCATCTCCGGGCGCGAATACCGTTCAATCATCGTTTGCATTCCTCCACAAGTCCGTTAAATTCATCCATTCGAGCGCAGTAGCGATGTCCGGCCCTAGTATGTTAATATGCCCCATCTTGCGCTTCGCCTTCGCTTCCGACTTGCCGTACCAGTGCAGCTTCGGCGTCACGCCAAGGCGGCTGGCTGCCGGATCGTCAGCACGGAACCATTGTACCATGTCCAAAGCGTCTTCGCCGAGCAAGTTCACCATAACGACAGGGGTATGGAGCTCCGTACTGCCAAGCGGCAAGTTGCATATGGCGCGAAGATGCTGCTCGAACTGCGAGGTGCGGCAGGCATCCATCGTGTAGTGTCCCGAATTGTGCGGGCGTGGTGCAAGCTCGTTCACAAGCAGGCGGCCGTCAGTGGTCAGAAACATCTCAACAGCAATGAGGCCAATGACGTCCAGCGCCTCGGCAATACGGCGCGCAAGCCGCTTTGCTTCGTCCTGGATATGCTGTGGAATGCGTGCAGGCACAATGGACATGTGCAGAATATGATGCTGATGAATGTTTTCCGCAACTGGGAACACAGCGATCTCGCCGCGCGGGCTGCGCGCCGCAATGACGGACAGCTCCAGCTCGAACGGAATGAATTCCTCCAGCACGAGCTCCGAGGTGAGAGCGGCAAGCGCCTCATAGGCTCCTTCCGCCTCGTCTGGGTGGCGAATGATACGCTGGCCCTTGCCATCGTATCCGCCGATTGCCGTCTTCAGCACACCTGCCCCGCCGAACGCTTCTAGCCTCTGTTGAATCTCAGCAGCGGAAGCTACGGCTGCGTATGGCGCCACCGGTATGTTCGCTGCGGTGAGAGCTTCCTTCTCCCGCAAGCGATGCTGCGTAATGCGCAGCAGATGGCTGCCCTGCGGCGCGTAAGCTTCCCGCTCCAATCGCTCCACCACTTCGGCCGATACATTCTCGAACTCGTATGTGACAACATCCGCGCGCTGGCCTAACTCATGTGCAGCGTCAGCATCGTCATAAGCGGCTGTAATCATCTCGGCAGCAGCGCCGCATGGCGCGTCCTGCGCTGGATCGAGCGCTGTGAAGCGATAGCCCATGCGCACGCCTTCAAGCGCCAGCATGCGGCCCAATTGGCCGCCGCCCAGCACGCCAATCGTTGCACCGGGAACAAGCACCGGTGCGTCCGCCCGGCTCGGGCGCTCTTGCGGCAGCGTGCGGCCGTTCACAGGCGCGCTCATTTGAGCGCCCCCGTGTCCTGCACCTGCTGCCGAATCGCTTCCCTGCGCGCTGCGATGCGCGCGCGCAGCACTTCATCGTGCATGCCGAGCATCTGCACGGCCAGCAGCCCGGCGTTCGTCGCGCCCGCCGGTCCAATCGCGACGGTCGCCACAGGTACGCCCGCCGGCATCTGCACGATGGACAGAAGCGAGTCCATCCCGTTCAGATGCGATGACTTCACCGGCACGCCGATAACCGGCAGTACCGTCTTCGCCGCTACCATGCCCGGCAGATGCGCGGCACCGCCTGCTCCGGCAATAATGACACGGATTCCTCTTGCCTCCGCCGTCTCGGCATAGCGGAACATCTCGTCTGGCGTACGGTGTGCGGACACTACCTGTTTCTCATAAGCAACGCCCATCTCCTCCAGCACTTCGCACGCCTTCTTCATCGTATCCCAATCGGACTTGCTTCCCATAATGACGCCTACTACCGGCACAATGCCTTGTTCGTGACTCGCTGTGTTCACCATCGCAATCCCCCGCTTTCGACAATGTCCAACCTGACCACTACTACATAACAAAAAAACGTTCAGGAGTTCCCCCTGAACGTATCATCGACTAAGTATACGGAATGAGCAAACAAGCGGATTTCTTCCGCTCTGGGCAGAATGATCAGGCTCCCATCAAGCCCCGACATCTGTCGGCGACGTGAAAAAGCGAGAACAGTCTTGCCTGTTCGTCATTCCCGTAGTCCAAAAATTTACGGTTCTTGGGTAGAAACTTCCGGCCATATTCCCGGAATTATACGAGAAACAATATTCGCTTATCCATCTTGTGCCTACAGTTTAACAAGGCTTAACATAGCGTGTCAACAATAAAATGCGAATAATAAATAATAAAATATAGTTAATGTTCGTTTATTGGCAATTCCCACATTGTTAGCATCATTAAATATTCAGAATCCTTGATTAATTCCGACCTATGATTGGATTTAAGACTCGATTTATGATTCGACTTACTGTCCGACTAAAAAAACCAGCAGCAGGATACTCTCCTGCTGCTGGCTTATTTCTCTCTCGTTTTACTTATACTTTGCTTTCACATATGCTATCATTTACTGATGCTTACACTTATGCTTTCACCTATGTTTTCATATGCTAACAATGATACTCACTCACATTTATACGTTCACATTCAACTTCACTTTTCGCCTTACTTTTCCTATTTCGAGATCAACATGATCATATACCTCTTGCTTGCCTACTTGCCTCTACAAGATCATGTACGACCGACAGGCCAATGCATCATTTAATGACCAATACCGGGACCTTTGCATGCTGCACAACATGATGGCTGACACTGCCAAGCACGAATTCCTTCAACCCGCTCAAGCCGCGGCTTCCGATAATAACAAGATCCGCATTGAACTCATCTGCCTCATCAATAATTGCTTGACCAGGAGGGCCTTGCTGAAGGACAACCGTCGCTCGTTCGCCGAGCGCTGCAACCTTGCCCTCTGCTTCCTGCTGTAAACGCTCTGCGTATTCGTACAGCTCCTCGTTTGTCTCCGCTGAAGCAGTAGCATAAGCCGTACCAACAAAATATTGCGGGAACTGAAATACATGCACGACGCGTACTTGAGACTGCTCGCTTACTTCCGCGAGTCCTACCGCGTGCTGTAAAGCCTTGCGGGACGGTTCCGATCCATCATATGCGACAAGAATGCGTTGAAATTTCATAACTCCCACCACACTTCCCCATAATTTACTAGTGCTGTGCTTATTATTTAACCAAACCGCAGCAAAATAAAACCAAACACAAAAATATTCACCAGCAATATAAACGGCACGCCTGCTGTAAAGGTAACATGCTGTGTCTTATGGCGCTTGTTATACATCGCTGTCAACACGCCTAGCGCACCGCCAAGCCAAGCTGACAAGAACAGCTTCCGCTCCGGAATACGGCGGCGATGCCTCTGTGCCCGCTGCTTATCCACAACCATCATTTGATATCCAACTACATTTATGATGAGTAAATAAATGAATACGATCCAAGTCCAATCTTTCATCCTATGTAACAGCCCCTTTCTCTCCCTATTATACAATGAGGCTATTCCAAAAGTATCGTGATTGATCGCATTCACCGGCTCAGATTCCATACTCAGACGTTCTTTTTACCCGGGTACAGGCAACATTCGCGGATCCTAATGTGCTTCTGCTTCATTCACGCAACATAACTGTTCACGATACCGTTAATGAGTACGAAGGAGTTGAGGCTGCCATATGCAAAAGCTACTTGCCATTTTCACTATCTCATGCATGATGCTTATACTGACTGCTTGCTGCACGAGTGAACAAACGGAAACGAGCGCAAGCTGGCCCTACAACAATATGATCATCTTCCACGGGAATCGATATGTTGGCAGTGATGATCAGGTTCAACAGATCGACAAACTGCTGGGAGAAATCCAATCATCCTCAAATCGGGAGGAAGACTCAAGTGGAGATAGCTTCTCTAACACTTACCCCGTAGGAACAAAGCTGTATAAAATAAAAGGAATTAATGAAGAAACAGCTATCGCTGTTGAGGTGAAGAAGAACCTCTATATTAAGGCTGCTAGGAAAGAGAACTAAATACCTTTCAAATCCTCTTTGCTAACGAGCGCCTTGCTTTTCTGATTCTGGTACATCTCCATATTTCCATCCTGGAGCGTCTGGTTCGTTACCTTCATGAAAATCGAGGTATCCTCATTCACGACACGATAGGTTCCATCTTCATTTTGCTTCAAGAACAGAATCGATTGATCACCTTGCTTTAGTGGAGTCGTATCGTCAGAAACTACAATGGCCTCCCGGTCGCGTCCGCCCAGCTGTAGTACATTGATCGTACTATTTCTGAGAGATGCGTTTCCTTTGATTACCTCTGATATCTGGAACTCGGATTCCGTCCGGTACGTTTCAGGCGCCCCACTCCCTGACTTGCGAACTCCGTTCTCCTGCACTACCTGTCCTTCTACGATTGCATCAACAGCGTTGGCGAGTGCTGTATAGTCTCTGTACCCATAAGCCCAACTAGCGTCAATATGCACAACGGGAATCGACGGATTCGCTTGCGATAAAGCGATCGTCCCGTATTTCTTCTTAACCGTGTCCTTATCAGCAGATGTCGGGGATGTATTGGTTCTAGCAAGCGACCCATCAGACCAGAAGGTAAAAGATTTCATGACCGACGGTTCGCTGTCATTATGTGCAAGGCCCAATGCATGCCCTAATTCATGTGTGGCAATCCCTTCCGAAATCGTGGGAGTGTATCGGCTTTGGGTTGTGTAGTATTCATTTACCCAAGCACGCGTTTTGGAGGCAATCCCATTCGAATATGTAGTGTAGCAAATTCCATCCCAATCATTATCTTTCGTTGGCGATACTTTCTGATTTCCTGCCCGAAAATCATATTTCGTGCCTGTCCCCATTGTAACACTGCCTGTCCCGCTCCACCGACTTGCTCCTGTATTCCAAATGCCTTTATAAAAGGTGTTGGAACCATCATTGTAGAACTGGATAGAGCTTGAGCTGAACTTCCATGGATTCTCAGGAGTCGCTGCCTGAGCAGTTCCCATAAGTGCAAAGACAAGAAACATAGACATAGCCGTACTTAGTAATTTCTTTTTCAACCCTTATTCCTCCCTGTTCAATTTTATACATCATCTTATTTTCCTGTAAAAGATTTCATAGGCGCCGATTCATATATATGTCTCATTCCTGAGAAAATTGCTTTTGCACGAAAATTAATCACGTCATTCAGCGCTTTATCCATGAGTACAGTCAAAAAAAGGCACACCTGCCGCAGCTCATCCGAGCTTGATCAAGTGTGCCTTTTCTTTATTTCCCTTTATTGTGGATAACGACACCAATCGGTGTCTTCAGCGCTGCTTGGCGCTCTGCCTCTGTCATCCAGCCTAAATCCTTCATACGCTTCAATACAACATGCTGGCGCTGGAGAGCCAGCTTCATATTCTTCGCTGGGGAATAGCGTTCAGGTGCCTTAAGCAATCCAACGAGAATCGCTGCTTCTGCCTTGTTAACCGTAGGAAGATCGCCATTGACTCGTGTCGTCTTGCCGAAATAATAGCGTGCTGCATTCTCGATGCCATATTGTCCATGTCCGAAATATACTTTATTCAGGTACATTTCCAAAATCTCTTGCTTGCTAAAATTCCACTCCAGATTGGCCGCTATCGCCATCTCCTTCATTTTGCGGGAAAATGTCTTATCATGCGTTAAGAACAAGTTGCGCGCCAGCTGCATCGTAATCGTACTGCCGCCCTGTGCCTTCTGCTGCTTCGTCACATTTATCCAGACTGACCGCGCCAGCCCGATCGGATCAATGCCGGGATGAAGCTTGAAGCGATGATCCTCAATGGCCATCAGTTCCTGCGGTATAAAGGAAGCCATATGCTCCAGTTGAACCATATGCTGTCCCTTGGCTGTATTCGCTTCTTGTGCAATCTGCTCACGGAACGTTATGAGCTTGCCTTGATCAATCCAGGCCGTCCCTGTTGCCGCCATCCCTACCCACCCAATAATCGGGGTAAGAATTGCAATGATCAAGCTATATATGACCCAACGCTTCCACTTCATTCGGTGTGGCATATGGGCAGGTTGTGCAATTGTTTCCGTTTGTTCATGTATCATAGTTGATTCTTTCTTCGTAGGACGATGAGGCTCATCTTGGGCCGCATTCGGTACCTTGCGATGTGCTATTGTTTCTTGAGCAGGCAGAGGCATAAATACCGATGCTTGAACCAGATGACCTTTTCTTTGTTTTTTCATTCGTTACCGCCTCCCCTTCTTATATGTAAGAGCTATTATTCATTTTGAAACATAACCCTTACGTACAGTGTATACGTTGACCTCATGCCATGACATCGAATTGACTTGCAGCCAGCTTACAATGATGAAAGAAAAGGTGAAAGCAAGCAGAAAACGCCTTTTCTATGAAATAGAAGACGAGTGAGTCACAAAAAATGTTGTTGGTATATTTTCCTTGTTGCAAATCATGTCGAAAGTATGCTAAATTAAGATTCTGTTGAGCAATCAATATGGCGGTCGTGGCGAAGTGGTTAACG
>NZ_MAIS01000156.1:0-5818 GCF_001680695.1 Paenibacillus sp. KS1
CAAAATGAACAAGACCAAGATTACACCAATCGAAGTGAAACCTCCAAATCCACATGAGAAACCTCCAACAACTTCACCCATATGCGTAAACCTCCTCTCGTTTGGCACATTTACATCGTATAAATGTTACCTTCATTCTGACCCGGCTATTTCCTATACTGAATTAATTAGGCGGTGTTGCCCCTTCAAAGGGTAGAATTCCACGACTCCGTCCATTGAATCGGCTCTTATTCGAACTGGCCTTTATGCCCCCTCGACAACAGGATATTCAAGTTATCAATGCTGAAGATGCGTCATTAGTAAATTTGATCCTCGTGAAATGCCTATGGGGGAATAGTGTGAGTTCAGATCCTTTTATCAAATTAACAAAAGCTGCCACAGAGTACAATGACCAACAAAATAAACAGAACCAATATAATGGCTGTAGAAGTAAAGCGATGATGATGACCAATTTCACTCATTTGAGATGCCCTCCTCTCGCTAGATACAATACATATAGTATTAAGGTAGTTATGTGCGTGTCTCGGCTATACCCTATTCATTGTAAAAAATACTAAGATCCACAGACTTCCTTTCCCACAGTGCTTTATTAAGCCTGTTTCATATTCCGCTTTAAACCATGCTCATTGTTTTTGGATAGACACCGTATTCAACTCCCCATTCCAAGCTATCATCAGATAGCCTGCAGCTTCTATGCACCGACTCATAGGTAAAACGGCCCAACAAGTGCGCTTAAACAGCTCATTCTCTACTTCAACATCTGCTACCTCATTGCCTCAAAAGGTTGCGGATGTGATTATCAACCAACTGAAATTATGGGGCGTTAAGCGGATTTACGGGGTGATCGGGGATGCCATTTTTGGATTGATGGAAGGTCTCTCACGCCAGAATGATTTGGAATGGATTGGGGTAAAACATGAGTCTGTCGCTGCAATAATGGCGTCTGCCGAAGCCAAATTAACCGGTCGAATCGGAGTATGCGCCGCGCAAATGGGACCTGGTTTGACTAATTTAATGACTGGCCTAGGAGATGCAAACTTAGATCGCGTTCCAGTCTTGGCCATATCAGGTCAAGCGCCTACCCCCAAGATCGGAACAGCGTATAAGCAGTATATTGATCAGCAGGGACTAGTTCAGGCGATTACCGGGTTCAGCCGAATTGTCGTTCATCCCAAAGCAGTCGTTGACACCTTAGCACAGGCCATGTTTACGGCAATGGAACAGGCAATTCCCGTTCATCTTTCCATACCTTCCGATCTATGGACTCTTCCCTGCGGGGCAAAACCGCGTGAACCGATTCAAATAGCAAATCAAATAGCTGGACATAGCCAACTCCAACAAGCGGCGAATCTTATGCTTAAGGCGAAGCGCCCCTTGATCCTTGCTGGCAATCGAGCAAATCATGCCTGTGATGCGATCCGGAAACTGGCTGATCGCTGGGGATGCGGAATTGTTATGAGTTATGGAGCAAAGGGGATAATTGCGGGTTCTCACCCTTACCTGCTCGGCGGTTTGGGCGAAGGCGGGAATCCTTTTGCAAGCGACTTATGCAAACAAGCGGATGTCGTCCTTGCCATCGGTACCTCTTGGTGGCCGGAATATCATGTCCCTGAACATGCGCAAGTGATCCATATCGAAGAACGGATATCAGCTATCGGCGAGGTCATTCCGTCACAAGTCGGGATCGTCGGTAATATCGCAGAGATAATCCAAGCACTTACAGAAGGCATAACAGACTACCGTTTAAATCCCCATTGGTTGCAGCTCGTGAACCAATGTAAACAAGTCTGGAATGAACAAAATGAACTAGAACGCGCCATCTCATCGTCACCACTTCATCCCGCATTGATCGTCAGCGTCGTTGAACAACACATTGACAAGGACGCCATTATTGCGCTGGATGAAGGAGATGTTACCTTATGGTTTCTAAGAAACTTCAGGGGAACCGCCCATCATTTGGTGTTATCGGAGCGTTGGAGAACGATGGGGTTTGGATTGCCGGCCGCAATGGCAGCAAAATGTTCATTTCCGAACAGGCAAGTCATTTGTGTTACAGGGGACGGCGGATTAGGAATGGTACAGGCGGATTTGATTACAGCCGCACGTTACGGACTTCCCATAACAGTCATCGTTTTCAATAATGGAACCCTGCAAATGGAACAAGATAAAATGATGATGAAACATCTCCGTCCGTTTGGGACGGACATCTCGAACCCGAATTTCGTCCAAATTGCAGAAGCTTCTGGATGGGTAGCTAAACGAGCAAAAACGAATGATGAGCTTCGCATCGCCTTAGATGAAGCGAAATCAACCTCCAAACCTTACCTCATCGATGTCCCGACGGCAAAAATAACGCATCCGGATTTTCAATTCCAAAAATAAAGGAGCATGATTATATGACATCGGCAACCGAAAAACATCCTACCTCCGTAACCATGCCCAAACCTCCTTATCCACTTCAGCACCAAGATGAGCAGCCCGGTATTGAGTCTCTGATGAACCCGCGTCCCATTTATGACGATCCGAACTACAAACCGAGTGGCAAACTAAAAAATAAAGTGGCCATCATTACCGGAGGAGACAGCGGCCAAGGACGAGCCATAGCCGTGGCCTTCGCCAAAGAAGGCGCAGATGTCGTCATTGTTTATCTCAACGAACATACAGATGCTGAAGAAACCAAACAGGTTGTCGAGCAAAAAGGGGGTAAATGTCTGTGTATTGCCGGGGATCTTGGCCAAGAAGATTTTTGCAAACAAATCGTGGAACAAACTGTCACACAATTCGGCAAACTGGATATTCTCGTGAATAACGCGGCTGAGCAGCATGTTCAGAACAGTTTAGAAAGTATTATATCCGAACAGATGGAAAGAACGTTTCGAACCAATTTTTTTCGGTATTTTTTTTAACGAAGGCCGCCCTTCCCCATATGAAAAAGGGAAGCAGCGTTATCAATGCCGCCTCCCTCACTGCCTATGAGGGGAATGAACAGCTCATCGATTATTCAGCTACCAAGGGCGCCATCGTTGCTTTTACCCGGTCGCTCTCGAAATCGTTGCACAGGAGAGGCATACGAGTAAACGGCGTTGTCCCTGGGAGCATATGGACGCCTCTTATACCCGCATCCTTTCCTGCCGCTCAAGTAGCAAAATGGGGAGAAAAAAATCCGATGGGACGTGCAGGCCAACCTTGCGAGATCGCTCCCGCGTATGTATTTCTAGCATCGGAAGACGCATCGTATATTTCCGGACAATTCATTCATGCTACAGGCGGTGTTATTGTGAACAGCTGAGGAGATCCAGCTTCGTGTAGATTCGAAAATCGGAACCTTTCCCTTTCTTTTATCGTCCTCGCCGCTGGATTTGGTAATATCCCCTCATGGTAGACAACGAAAAACAGACATCTGGTAAAATGGACTTAGACATTGCAAACCTGAGGGGATTTTTTATGGGGGAAACGGGTCGTACGAATAACAATTATACCAAGGAATTAAAAATGGAGGCTGTACGGCTGGTATCTGAGGAGGACATATCATGCCGCGAGGCGGCTAAGCAACTCGGTATTCGGAATATGACACAAGTAGTTGTATAGGTAAATCTACATAAGTCAGGCCAACACTTTAATCAAGAAACTCCCCGTAAAGGTCGGCCAAAGTCCAAGTTCAAAAGTATAGTAGAAGAAATAGCGTATTTTAAGGCGGAAATTGAGTACTTAAAAAAGCGGTATCCAAATCTACACGGGGAGTGACGAGTAAAGCTAATCGGTTTGGAATCATCGAGGAGATGAGTGTGAGATTTCCACTGGGTTGGTTCGTACAATTGGCTGAAGTATCACTTGCAGTCTATTATAAGTGGTGTAAGAAGATTTCAGAACCAAATCTTCGCAGGTTGCAAGAGCAGTTAATAGAAGAACGTATAATGGCGATATACCGACTACATGTGTACTTTGGCTATCTGCGTATAACCGTTGCTTTGAAACGCGAAGGGATTCATGTCAACCATAAGCGTGTTTATCGGATTATGAAGAAAACTTGGTATTCGTTCTGTCATTCGAAAGAAACGTCGTTATTCTAGCAAGCATGAATCTGTTGTTCATCCGAATCGACTTGAACTATATTCGGATAGGTGTTCGCTTTGTTTATCTATCCGCGATTCAGGATCTTTTCAATAACGAGATTATGGCGTGGCAATTATCTGATCGAAATGACCTCGTACTCGTTACAAAGACTTTAGACATCCTTAGCGAGAAGACAGATCTCAACGGTGTGACTTATCTTATCCGGCTTTGACTTGCATTCTGACGATATCCACTGTGCTCGACAGAATGGTAGTCCGCTGTTTTCTTGAGCTGGCGAACTGTAAAAGTACATATGCACGATTTCGAATGTCTTACCGGCAGCTTCTTTAACTCTTCTAGCTGTCAAGAATATACCACGTATTGTTTCCTTATCTTCGATAAACGTTTGATCCTCAATTATGTATCTTGCTAATATCCGTTTAGATGCAAATGAGGTGTCGTCTATACTTGCAATTGTGTATTTACTCAATCGTCGTCACCTCGATAGTCAAATCAGATCCAAGCGCACGAGCTAATGACCTAGCATCCTCTGCGGGATCTAGTGTTACCTGTTTAATCATTTCTCTTAATTTGTCCATTCGCTCTTTAAAGTCAATCATACTATTTAGAGTCGTTCCCATTCCCATATCGCCTCCATCTATTTCAGTTTTTCATCATCTATAACCTAATAATAAAGCACCCCGAAGGATGCTTAGACTTGACCAGATTCGACAGCTACAATGAATTCTCTTCCGAATTTAGTTAACTCAGCATTATAATCAAAAACTAATAACTTGCGGGCACTAGCCTCAGGAAATGAAATATTGTCAACTAGGCGATCATCTTTAATGGCGCTCATGACTTCTATAAAATAGCCGTAGTTTTCAAAACCTAAATCTTCTTTTTTTAGACTCTCTGCCTGCTTCGATAATCTTGAGCACTTCATACACATAGTCCCTGACACTCATATCCCCCCCTCTCGTCATACTTCGACATAAGGGAGGTATTTCCTCCTATGAAAAAAGCCGCTGGATGATCAGCAGCTAAATCCATGTTAAATATCGTACACATCTAAACCAAGCGCATATTGAGTTTTTGAATTATTCACTTTCTCCACAAGTAAATATAGTTTTGCCCCATTAGGTATATATATGTTATCAATCGCTTGAAGTGGACCAATATTATAATTAGAGTACATCAATCTCGTACTAGTATTATCACCGTACTCAATTTTGAAGGCTAATCTAAAGTTTCTCCAATCGTCCGTCGGTGTTGGTTGAGCCCACGCATATAATCTCTGTATTTTTCCTGTGTTATTAGTCCATGTAAACCAATCCTTGTCTGTACTATCCTCGATGTATAAATTCACGATGTTCCTGGGAAAAAGAGTGATCGCAGTTTCTGGAGTATCTCCAATCCCTTTGGCTGCAAATGCATTTGTTGAGAATACCAGCATCAATGTAAATACAAGAAGTGTTGATACAAACTTTTTCATAGTATCCCACCTTCATATGTAGTAGAGTTGTTTTCCAACTCCCACCTAGATAATACCATTATCTTACTTACAAAGTATATGGAATTTTGTATTAAGTTCCATTTAATTACTATTTCCAGGAAGTTTAATTGATATAAAACCAGCTAATGTTTGTCAAGCTATCCCCTTGGTTATTTAATGAATTACTGAATGGCAAAAAAAAACTCCATTGCCGTGGAGTTTTTTTTAGAATTGAATAAGTTTATGTTTGGTAAGGCTGGCCTCTATTCA
>NZ_MAIS01000333.1:0-359 GCF_001680695.1 Paenibacillus sp. KS1
TATAACCGTATTTAATATCGGTTTCAAACAATTGATTGGAGTTTGTTATCGTTCGATTTGATGCGATCTTTTTCGAAAATCGAACTCGTTTCTGACGTTGCGGCTTTAGGATACCCAGTTCCTTGCACAGTCGATATACTTTCTTCTTGTTTATGCGAAGATTGTGCTGTTCGCGCAATACCACCGTCAATTTACGGTAACCATAACTAGCCCCATCGCTAGCGATAAGCTCCATAAGCCATTCTTTAATCTGTTCATCAGATATTTTGAAACCATTTATAAGCTGCGAGAATCCTGGTGTTGGGCGTCCCTCACTCACTAATTTGCTTCGTAATTGTGCTTTCTTATGATAGTAATAA
>NZ_MAIS01000008.1:0-100652 GCF_001680695.1 Paenibacillus sp. KS1
CGATCTACTTAGGAGGTCTTCAAAGGTCAACTATTTAACTATTTAACTCTAAATAATTCATATTATAATCTTCTCCTAAAAAATTCACCTCTCCAGAAAATCCATTAAATCCCCACTCTCCATTCTCGTTAAGAGTAAAGAAGTATTCTCTTTCCCAATCCTTTAACTTCTCATCATCACCATTATATTCTTCCTTAATGCTTAATCTAGTTTGAGTTTGATCATTCACAAAGTAACTCTTATTGATGACCGCATTTGTTATCGATATTCCTTTATGAAAGACAGTTGGGTATAATGTGTTCTGTTGTACATACATATCTGACTCTGGATCGGCATCCATATTATGAGTAAATAATATGGATAGAATAATATCAGCATTGTTTTCAAACTCTTCGGTAAAAGATTTCTCTAATTCCTTATACTCCAGTTTTGATACCTTTTCCCTCAACGCTAAATCAATGATCATTTTTTCTTTCTTCTCAACCATTTCAATGGCAGTCTTCATGTCGAAATCAATTGTTTCTTCTCTTATCGGCTTTATTTGTTCTGATGATCGACAAGCCGATAAAAACAAAATAACTATAATAAGTAAACATAAGTAGAAACTCCTCATCATTAGCTCTCCCCTACAATTGCACCCTTTTTTAATGAAAATAAATTATAGTTATTACTAAGTTCGGCCGTGGTCGCGTATTTCATAAATTATAATTTTCTCTGTAATCAGTCTTTCTCCTCTTTGTTCCACTAGTCTGCCGGTTACTTCAATAAAACATCAACAAAGCAGTTTTATAGATACAAGTATTTGTTGCTTGAAATTTCCCGGGTAAGCGCAGAATTCGCTAAAACAATCCAGCTACTGACAGAATAGCTCAGATTGGTTTACGCCCAGTTATTCTAACGCAATAGCTCAATAAAAAGAGTTGGCCGCGGCATCTCCATTCAATAATTCACGCAGTAAACCATTTTACTCATTAAACAAATTATGAATCATATTGCATGCGGGCCGGAACCTGTAACCCCTGCTCCTCTGCGCCCTTGGCAATTCGCAGTAGTCGTATAGCTGTCTTCGTAGCTTTGGAATCAGACGGATTATGTGGAAAAGGAAAAAGTTCATGAAATTCCCCGAGTACTGAAGCAACCTCCGCATAGTGCTTAGCGGCTTCTTGCTGTAATTTGCTGTTATTCGAATTGAAATCAAGTGAATCGCGGTATATAAAAAACGTATTTAACTAAACAATCTTATTGTTAACATAATAAAATTACTGTTAACTTAATGCCGCTTCTCATCACCTTTTTCAATTCAGCAACAGTTTTTGTATCAACTGACTTGAGTCTGCTGGAATCTATCTTCATAATAAATTTATTATCTTGTACATTCATTTTCACTCCCTGTCAGAAACGATACCCAAGCTTGCGTGCGACTTTTACATGAGTGGCCTAATCCAGATATTAAAGAATTGGATTGGTGAAAATTACAAAATTTCGAAACGAGAATTACCCGAAACACTCCAGTAATAGATGGAATAACAACACAATTTGAGACGGATGTCTCATTTTGAATCATAGATCTCAAATTGAATGTCGTGTCCCCACTATCCACTCTGCTATATTCGTCATGACAAAAACGAAGGAGGAGCATGAGTTGGACAGATTATTTACTAAATTCGGGGACTTCATCATTCGACGATCCAAATTCACGATTATCGTGTTCACGATATTGACCGTGTTTTTTGCTTCTGGTCTCCCGAAGCTTGAGATGCAAATGGGCAACAAGGTATTCGTCAATGAAGCGTCTGATGTATTCAAACGCACTTCAACCTATCAGGAGCAATTTGGCGGGGAATCAATCTTCGTCATGATAAGAGGGGATCCGCAAGTTCTCATCTCTCAAAGAACTTCGCAGGAAATCGTTCGCTTTGCCCAGAAAGCCGGTCAAATCAAAGATATTACAGGCAGCATGCATTATATTAGCTTAATGAATGAAATGCTCACTATAGTTAACGGAACGACAGCAAGCGGATCTGCAAAATTATACGCTCAGTCAATTAACTAAGAATCAACAACAGCTTGCGGCGAAAATGGCCAATCTTGCTGAGAAGAATACAGTTGAGCAGCAAAACGCCATCCTGCACGGTCTTATTACCAAACATCAAAACGACGCAATTGCAATTTACGCTCAAGGCTTACTCACGCCGCAGCAACAAGCGGCTATGGCTAGTCAGCTACTTCAAGCATTGCCTGCTGTGCAGGATATGAATGACGATTTGCTGCATCAACTCGTATATTCGGACAAGGGGAAAATTCCTGCTCAACTTTCTCCGATGATCTCCGATAACGGTGAGCATATTATCATCGTACTGAATACGTCCAAAAATACAGACATCATGACCTAAGCCCGTATCAATCGGGAAATCAATCAACTTATTGATAATAGTAACTTCGATTCAAAGATTACCGTTAAAGCAGGAGGCATGCCGATCATTCTGGGCGAAGTGAAGGATGAAGTTATGTCTACCATGGCAATCATGTTAGGAATCGCCGTGGCATTACGGTGCAGATGAGCTGGATTTGTCAGCCGCATTTGACACGTATGCCGCTTCCGGTACGACAACCACACTAACGGTTTCCAGCAAGAATGTAGCCATCGTAACGAAACATGGCCTGAACCTGGTCGCGCGTTATCAGACAAAAGACGTGCCGACGCTCGCGAAAATGATTGTCGTCGGTGCCGATGCCGAGTCTGAAGCTGCCGAGGACATCAAACAGTGGAATAACAGCGGCAATAGTGCGAAGCTGATGTTCTTTCATCGTGATATGTCAGGCCGGTTTGCAATGGACCCTGCATTCGAGGATTTGGCAAAACAGGAGGATATCCAGACAGCGAAATTTGCCGCTAAGCGGCTTGAATATCGTGCCACCGACCACCTGAAACTGGAGGGCCGCCCTTTCTCCTTTGAAGCGTTTGGCATACCGATTTTGCTTGGTATCCTGTCTTTGCTTGTCGCTCGGTTCATCGATAAGCGTCTTATCGGCAGGAAAAAAGGATAGCTCGCGCATCGAGTGAAACGGTGCATCCGACAAAGGGCAGCCGGGGCAGGAGGCTGGTTGAAAGTCAGCGTTTCGTACATCTCAACTAGATGGTTCGGTCTAAGCTATATGGGGGTAGTTGGAGCAACTGGGTTTCTTGTGAGGGGAATCCGATTTCGGCGGGTGGGGAGTAAGTGAAAAAAGAAAATAAAGCTTTAACTGAAAGTGCTGATCGAATGCGGATTGTGGAATAGAGAGACTATAAGTGGCTGATTCAACTACTGGGAAACAATAGTTCAATACAACAGCGGTTAGTCTAGGACTGAACTGCACCCCGTCAAGTAGACAGTACAAATAATGAAAATCAATTAAGCGGCATTAGTCCTAAATTCCATCGGACTGAGGCCGTTTAGTTTTGCTTGTAACCGTTCGTTGTTGTAAAAGAAGTTACGAGCTTACCACAGCTCCTGCTTCAAATGACTGGTAATCACGATTTCACTTTTGACGAGGAGCAGCTTGAGAATCTATTTAAGCAAATGCCTCCTACTCTACTGAAGTCTGTCGTTAGTGCAAATAAGCATTATGCAACGATTCAGTTTAAAGTGAATCAAGATTTGTCATCGGCTCCGAGGTTGGGCAAGCGATTACAGTACCCGGCCTAACCGTTATGATTGGGTTCATTCAAAATGTTTTATAAATGATATATAATGGAATGATAAAGAATAAGGGAGGGTGAATGCATGAGAAGATGGTGGTCATCACATCCCAAACTTTCAAACAGCATGAACTTCATAATAACGGCTTTTTGCTTGTGTTTCGTTCCAATGTACATATTGCCGGATCATGTTTTTTGGGGCTTGGTAATTGGTTGTACACTTTCCGTACTGTTGAATAGTATGATCGGTACGAACTGGAGATCTTCGAAGTTTCAATCCTAGAGTGTGAACAAGCCGCAGGACTAGGAAATAGTCCGTGCGGCTTTTATATTACGATTTGAAGGGATTAAGCCTATTGGGGTAGTACTCCTAACTCCAAACAACACCTCGCCTCTCGTATTCCATTCGATTTTCAACGGCAGCCGCAATTTTGGCGCTTGCGAACCTTTCCGTGATCCAAAGTCCTAAATCAATTCCTGAAGTGACTCCTCTTGCAGTGATAATATCCCCTTGATCAACAACTCTGTAACTAAGAAGCTCTGCCCCGTATTCAATGAGTTCATTTTGCGCCAAATCGTGCATCGTCGCCTTTCGACCATTCAATATACCGGAGGCAGCTAGCAGCATACCTCCTGTACAAACTCCAGCAACAATCGTTCCTTCGTTGTGCATCTCGCTAATCAGTTTGGTCAGGGTTCCAAGCTTTGCTTGCTTTCGCGCCCCATGTTCAGATTTATGATTCCAGCCACCACCAGGTACAATTAACAGATCAGGACGATTATCCATTCGTAAAAAATCATTTAATTTAAGCCTAACTCCAAACGAAGTAGTAATTTCTAGTTTTGGTTCACTTGATATGAGGTCAACCGTGAATGGAGCTCCTTCTTCTATTGCTCTTTTGAGTACCTCAAAAGGTGCGAAAGAGACAAGCTCTCCTAAGCCGTCAAACAATACAATTTGTATTTTCATTTTTAGAACACCGTCCATGTTCGGAAAGAATTTTGTATTCTTCTGCCAGTTCGCTGAGTTCCCATGAATAAAGAAAGGTTCCGTATTAATTTTGTATATAATAATCTTGCCCTCTAAAGCCGTTAAATACCGATAGGAGCCCACAAAGACGAAGCCGATTTTGATCAATAACATGTTCGCCATATGCTTTTACAAATCTATTGGCATAGTCAGCGCTTTTCAAGTTGAATTGTAGAGACCATAGCGCCCAGAAGATATCATAATGCCGATCTCCTATCCCGCCATACCCTACATCTATGAAGCCATTCCGTTTATTATCTTGCAGAATTAAGTTCGGCAAGCAATAGTCGCCATGTATGATCACTTTGTCTTCTTCAGCGTATTTATATAGAGACACCATATCTTTATATGCGGATTCTCTACTGGTATATCCCATATAGTGAAGAAGGCTCTTTTCTGCCTTCCCTTCCCTGTAATTGCGCTCTGCCCAGATGAACATATCCTCTAATCCGTTTGTAACAGGGCAATCTGTACGTGTAATTTGATGCAAATGTAGAAGGCTTTCCGCAAATACATCGCATAAATGCTCTGGGTGAGCTATAAATTCATCGCTTGCTGCATGTGAACCGGGAACTCGTTCGGTGACCAAATAATCGTTGATATCATTGGAACTATAGTGTAGTACGCTTGGGCATATGCCTTTATGATGCAAATAGCTCGACATGATGGCTTCACGCTGCATTTGTTCTTTTGGAGTTACTTTTAGGAAGACATCGTGGGATTGATTTTTCATGTGATATACTGATGATCTTGCGGTTTTCTTAACGACTGTCACTTCTGCTTCACTGAAGTAGGCTTGTATCTCGATTGGAAATAGTTCGGTTATAACCCTCACCTCGATTCAACTGACAATATCTCACTTGGCGGTCTGCTCATTCGGGTGTCAGGTCTATAGTATTTGGTTAGCCAGTGGTACAATGACTTTTCATCGAAACCAAGACTTTCATATAACTTCCTCGCATAATTGCCTTTCACAACCCCCAGCTGAACGATGGTATTGCCGCGACGCATGATTTCGTTTACAAGAAATGAAACGAATGGTCTGCCATATCCTTGAGATTGGAGATCATGCCGAACAGAGACATGACTCAGCTCATTGCCATCAATATGTCCAACCCCTGCGATTTCCTCTTCAACAAGAAGCACGTATATGTTGCTTTTGTTATCGAACATGCGCTTTCGTTCATTTTCATTCGGAGGGAAATAATAGGTTGGAAGCATTCCCAGATTATCATGCAACTTGTAAAAAGCGACCTCGATAAGTACATGACAGGTCTCATAATCATCATCTTCATAAGGTCTAACCGAAATATGCTGTTCAGGAAGATAGCCACCTTCCCGCTCCATGATGTGAGACGACCAACTGATGTAGTAACCATTCTTATATAAAAATTGCAAAGTAGAACGATCGCCATCCATGCATCCACCCATCGAACGTTCTACGATCTTATGTGGGGTGAGCAAGTGGTCTACCTTCGCCATGAGGGCAGTTCCAATCCCCTTCCTTCTGTATTCCTCGCTAACATATATCATTGTCTGTGCTTTTCTCTTAATCCCATCAATGGATAGGAAACCTACTGTTATGCCATTGTAGCGGGCTACAAATATACCATCCGGGAACATTTTCTCGCATCTTAGCAATTCTTTAATCTGTTCATCTCCACACAACATAGCTCTGATTGAATTTTTATCCCTTTCAGGTTGGTATGGTTCTATTATCAGATCTTCCACGCGTACACTCCCTCTCGTTAGCCAGTTGATTTTAGGGAGTCATATTTTACCACATGTATATGTGTAAGTACTAGTTATTTTTTAACAGTCTTCTACACGAACAATTCGCAATCTCTGTATCCCTACATAAACTGTCGTCACCTTATGGACAGTGATAAAGGGGCTCTCACTCCTCCACCCTTTTCACCTGCTATAATGATGCACTTAGGGGACATTAATTCAACTCGCTTCTCCGTTCGTGAAAAAAGGCAGCTGACCCCAAGGAGTCGGCTGCCGCCAATTATCTTTATTGAGTTATCGTCCCGTTAGCCAAATCATTCTTCGAGGCATGCAACAATGATTACTACCGCTTCAGGAAGCTCGTGATTTCTGCGCACAGCTCCTTGTGAAATTGAATTCGATCAAAGCCGGGAGGATCCTGTGATGGCAGAAATGATGGTGAACTCATCGAAGGTGGAAATGGGCTCAAAAAGGAAAAGTGTCCGGCATTTTGCACGGTTCTATACTGAACTTTATTTCGATCAGCAACCCCATTCACAATAATTTGCGCGTGAAAAGCGGGTGTATAGGGGTCTTTTTCGGCGTCAAGCATCAAAATAGGGATATCAACCATGCGTAACGCTTCTTCGGATTGAAACCAAACCGATGCTGGCGCTAGAAGTACGAGCGACTGAATGCGGGAATCTGGTATGACTTCTATGTGTCGCGGTTGCCCATCTGATGACTCATGAGGAAATGAGGTAGGCTCCCCACCTGCCGCTGCCAATGCCGTGTAGCCACCGAGAGAATGACCGATAATCGAAACGTCATTCGGGTTCACTTTCCCAGCAAACCTCTCATTTTCAAAAAACCAGTCGATGGCCATCCGAATGTGACGGGGTCTGTTCGTCAGATTTTGAACCGTACCTTCCCAGCTATTATCATTTCTATTGTTGTATGGATGTTCAGGCATCCCTACGATAAAACCGTGCCGCGCTAAATGCTGAGCTAACATACGATAGGCGAATGGAGTGCTGCCAGTACCGTGAGAGATCAGCACCAACGGGAACGTCCCTTCCAAGACCTCTGCATCCTTCGCTAGCTCGATCGAATAGGACCCCAATTGAACGGCATGCTCAGCCGTACCCGTCGGATACATCACCCACATTGGAAACGTTATGCCCAAAGCCTTATCCGATATTTCGACTTTACAGAGTCCTGCCTGATTTGGCTTTTTGATTTCATTTATGTCCATATTATGTGTTCCCCCTGAGATAGTAAGATGTAGACTCGATTGGAATGTGAATTCATTTATACTATACGGTAATTCATAATATCGTGTTGAACTATTTTGCGAAGGTACTGTTGGATGTTGTGTCGTCTTGTTTATTTCACTTGTCCACGATGTACTGCACTGCATACGGATAATGAATTCCCGTCTGGATCAAAAAATCCACTAACTCCATTCATCTCTACATTCCGAGAACGCAACCCTGACATCATCTGCTCCACATTAGCGTTGTAGAAGTCGATTACACTATGCGTTACATTCGTATATGTATTCGTAAAAGCAAGTCGTTGTTCATCTTGATTCTCAACCAAGTATAAATTTGGAACACCAAGACGTTCGCCTCCATCCAGATAAAGCATGGCTGCCTCCCAATCATCGTCCGGTTCTCCAAGAACCTTCATGCTAAAGGTCTCGGTATACCAGGCTATCGCTTTTTTCAAATTCGTCACAGGAATTTCTATGCCTGCAACACGCCATACATACGGATGGGATTTTGGAATTGCTTGATTCGCTTCTTCTTGACCGTTAAGTTCAACATTACAAACCCCAAATGAATTGCCGTCGCAGTCCCGAAACCCGAATCCTTGACGATGAGGTTCCTGCTCCCAATCAACCTCATTGACATCAACCCCACGTTCCTTTAAGAACCAATAGTACCCTTTGAGATCATGCGTATAGAGGTCGATGATACTTTGAATATAGCCATGCTTCATATTGTTAAATGTTAATCGGCGGGTATCATCTGTCTGTACGAGGTACAAGGAAGGCACTCCAATCGCTCCCGATCCGCCTTGAAAGTGCAGCATTGCCGTTGTCCATTCATCGTTCCATTCTCCTTGAAGTTCAGCACCGAGCATCACACCATACCATTCAACTGCCCTGCGTAAATCCGATACAGGAATTTCGATTGTAGCAATGCGTGGTACAATTGCACGTAGGACTTCTCGTTCGATGTTTTGCCCAGATCCATCATGATTCATGAAATCATCCATAAATACAAACAGCTCCTTTTTATCCACATAGCTATGTTAACAATACGATCTATGTTAGATAATCATGTTCTACTTCATTGCTACATTCATGTCCGCTTGAACGCCGAGCTCCTCATAGGCAAGAAGAATGCACCGACTACGGGCGAAAATAATGGTTCAACCACGCGATATTGCTTTATTGGATTGGCCACAAGCAATTCTGTCAGCTTGCTGCGCATATAGGGGCTGCAGATGACGCTGCCGAAACCCATCATCACTCTATTAGCAGCTATCCCTTAATCGCAAGTCATCCATGAAATTCCATTACGTTTCATATTCTTTAAGAATCGCGATAAACCTTCTTTTCTGGAGCAAGTGCAGCAATCTGTATAAGTAACACATAAAAAATTCGGATGATAGCCTCTTTTTGTCTCTAGTAGCGATCTTCCGGGTTTCCGCTCCATGTAGATAAGTTATTGGTAATTAAAAGAGCTCAGGTAGTTGGATATGCTCAGGCCTACTGCTACTCGTAAGCTGGTTGTCACTCAAGTACCATGACCCGCTCACGTAGTCTGGATTAGCTGGTCGTAGTTGATTGATAATAGTAATTGTATGGGAAAAGATAGAATTTATTTCTATATTAAAGGAGGAAAACTTATTAATAGGTAGAATATATTCATAAAAGGGGGGTGATCATATGAACAAAATAACAAAAATGATGGCGGTTGTTGTGTGCGCTTCTGCATTCCTCGTGGCGTTGCCAAGCCCGTCCCATGCAGCCTGGTGCGGCGGAAAAACTTTAATCAGAACCGAAACAAACTGCCTCAATGGAAAAACCTACATCACTAAACACTACATGCAAACCTGCAAGTATGACAACGGCCAATCGGAGACCAAAACATGGACAGAGACAGAAACCCGTAGCGGATGTATTGCCCAGAACTAATTCGGTTCACTAACAATTAATTTCATTCTTGTACATAAAGCGGCTCTAAAAATTCGTCCCATACCATGATAATGGTTCAGTTGAGGAATTGTAGAGCCGCTTTATCCTCCCTATTTTCGCACTCTCGCCGTTTCTCCCCTGTGTGAATCTCCTCTACATTTTCCAAGATAATTCCATCGATTTACGCCGTTTCGCGGTTACAAGTTGCTATATTTATACCTGGCAGTACCCACATAGCATCTTGGTTTACCGTCATTTTTCTACACTGATTCTTGTCGCCGCTTTACCATCCTTCTCCGTACGTACCAACTGTAACAGAGCGGCAGCAGGCTGGCAGCGCCGATCCATGCGCCGAAACCAAAGATGTTCAGATATGCCTCCAACGGCTTGGCAGGATCGCCGTCGTCCATAAGTCCCAATCCTAGCGCGGCACCAAGCACCAAGCCCACGTTACGCGTCAATGCAATCATACTCCCGAGCGATCCTGCGTCATCCTTCACCGCATGGCTCATAATGAAGCTGTTATTCGGCGAAGCGATAAGCCCCATCCCCGAACCGATCAAGGCCAGCGTACAAATAATTGCCCACAGCGGCAATACGCCGAATACCCCAGAGAATAGCAGGAACCCGCCTGCCATGGCGCATAATCCAAGTCCCATTAAGTAACGTGATCCAATCCGATCAGATAAGTGCCCTGCGACGGGGCCGATTACAGCCAAGAGCAGCGGATATGCCAGCATGACATAGCCTGTATCCGCCGTGGATACCGAGGTGGTTCCGGAAATATAAAAAGGCATGAGAACCAATGCAATATTGGCCATCAGGAAAGATGCGCAGCTAATGATCAGACCACAGGCTACGGCTGGAATACGGAACGCCGAGAGCGGCAGAAAAGGCTCTTTCTGCCGGGACTGCCACAGCCAGCCCAAAGGACAAACAATTAGCAGGACTGCATACAGTAGAAGCATATTCGGGGATCCCCACCCTATCGCTCCTCCGTTCACAATGGCGTAGATTCCAATACCGATGCTGCACATGAACAAAATGGCTCCAATTACGTCCAATGAGGCTTTTCTCGTCTCTTTCTTCTGATCAGCAGGGATGAAGCGCAGCGCTAACCCGGTTGCCGCGACTGCCACGGGAACATGAATCAGGAACGCCCATTGCCAGCTCAACCATGCCGCGGTGAAGCTGCCTGCAACCGGTCCCGCCATGCCGCCTAGGGCAACAGCGGTGCTCACAAAACCGAGAGCCCGCCCTCTATGTGTGCCCGGCATATGAAACGTGATAATTGCCATATTTGTCGCCTGGAACATTGCTGTACCTGTCGCTTGCACAACTCGCATGAAGAGGAGCACGGTGAGATTCGGCGAGAGCGCAACCAGAACAGAGCTAATTGTGAATAGGGCTATGCCGCAGTTATGGATGCGGCGATGCCCCCAGCGATCGCCTAACTTGCCCATCAAGGGGAGGAGCGACGTAATAGCGAGGAGATATCCGGTCGTCATCCAATGCACTGTCCCAATATCGGACTGGAACACGGAGACGAATCGGGGAAGCGACACATTCACTACCCCGGCGGTAAAGTGAGACAAGAATGCGCTGAGACAAATCGCCGTCATCATCCATGCCCGTTTTCCGTCAGCTGTTCCTAGTCTTTCGTGTGCAGCAACGCTCAACAGTTTTCCCTCCCCTTTAGCGGAAGAGCAGCTTGCCGGGTATCGAATACCGGCCCCAGTTTCGCGCAAATGGTTCTTCCTACATGTCCGTAGCCCTCGATGACAATAAGCTCATTTTTTGCATGCATTCTTATCACCATATCCTGTAAAGTTTATAATTAATATACATTGCGTTATAAAATGCACGCGCTGTATTTTGTGTGCAAAGTATAAAAACCCAGCGAATATCCACTTTTTGTCACAAGTGTCTATCTTCTAGGCTTTCATATACTCTAAATCTGGTTATTCCTCTATTTTGGTTTGTGTAACGTATGATTATGAACCGCAGTAAGCGTGATTTTATTTATTATTATCTACAGGAATCAATATTTTCTTCTTATAGGTTTTTATATATTGGTAGCCGTCCACCAGTAGGAATTCTGGTTCATCGGTTGTGTTAAACGAATACGTCTGTTCCCACAGAATGTTGCCGTTCTTCAAATCCCATTGTCGTTCTTTCGATATTGACGATACAGGAATAACTTTACTGCCAGCCTGTATGGACAATGTGTCCGTCTTCAAGAAAGTAAATTGTTTTCTCGCAATGACGACATCATGACCTGTAGCCGTTTTGGTAACGCTGCGAATCCAGAACTTTTCATCTCCAATTTGAATGGAGCGATCGGATGGTGATGCAAGCGAGATAGGCTCTTGTATGTTGTGATATCCTTCAAAATTGACGAGTTCAAGCTCAATGGAATGAATATTGTCTGTAGGGAACGGATCAAATTTAAGTCGGAAGTCTGGATTACTTCCCCCTCCTCTAGTCCAACTAACTTCTTTTCCATTCACATAGAGCTTGGTTTGGCCTGAAAATCTCGGATATTCCTCTAATTCATAATGTCCCTTCACGATGGTTGAGGTTGGGGAAGCCGTAATGTAGTCATAATGAATGGTTCCTTTATCGACAATGATGGATTCAGAAATATCCTCTTTAATGATACTCTTCATCGCTTTGTTCGCTTCAAAATCGAAGGAGATCGGATAAGTTATCTTCTCCCCTTCAGCCAGCCACTCAGTGAATGTAAGGGTTAATGTTCGAGAAAATGGGCTAACCGGTTCGAAATCAGCATCTCCCACGAACTGGCTTTTATTTTTTCCGGGACTTCCACCAGCTCTTATTGAGTTGGAATCGGTCAAGAAGCCTCGGACTCTACCAAAGCTATAACGTATAAAATCATCGTTAGTAAATTCGGTACCTTCAGGTCGATCAATCGTGTAATATATGCGGAATACGTTATCGTCCGCAATTACGCCATTAATAGTAAGGACAGTGCCATCCTTAAGCGTTGTGCTCTTGTTTACTTCTTGTGCGACCCCCTGCTTCATCACATCCGCAATGCTGTTGAAGTTGACGCCGCCAAACAACTTGCTGCCGTAATAAGCTAAGGCTGGATACTCGTATACGCCAATTATGAGGATGATCGCTGCGACAACAGACGCAATCCATGCTCGGGCTTTATTTCGGTTTCTTTTTTTGGCGGGAACATTTCGAAGCGCATCTCGAAGTCTGCTTTCAAGGTCAGACGGAGCCTGGATTTGATTTAAGGTTTCTTTATGCTCCTGTAACTTCTCCTCGATCGTTGTCATAACGATCACCTCCGATCATCACTTTTAGTTTTTGTATGCCCTGTGAGATTCTTGATTTGATCGTTCCAAGCGGAGCCCCGGTCATGTCCGCAATCGTCTGATACGGAAGATCATGAACATAGCGAAGCTCGATCGCTTCCCGTTGCTGCGCATTCAGATGCGACAGCAGCACCTGCATGTCCATTTCGGACTCGCTATCACGATAGGGATTAATGTCCGTTAATTGCGCAAGAGATGGTTCTTGCTCATCTTCCAGCGGTACGAATCGATCCTTTTTGCGAAGTAATGTTTTGCAGCGATTGACTAGAATCGTCTTGCTCCAACTGTAGAAAGCTTCGCTATTTTGCAGTTGCTCAATTTTTTCATATAGTGCAACGATCATATCTTCCATTGCATCCATCGCATCATGCTCATTGCCCATATATGTATAGGCAAGACGGTAATAAGCGTCCTTATCGGCCATAATGAGCTGTAATAATGCTTCTTTGTTGCCTTTTTTGGCTTGTTTGACAAGATGGCTTACGCTCATGTTCACTCCCCTTTTCATAGATAAGAGATTGCAGGAGGCCGAAAAGTTCATTTTATATAAAAAATTTTCATTTGTCACAACGGACTGCTGGCAGCGCACAACATAGCAGGATCAATGGAAAAACCTTGATTGGAGCTAATCCAATCAAGGTTCATTTAGAAGAATTATTTTCTGCTATTCATCCTAAACAACTCCTATCAATAGAGCAGTAACGACAAGAACAATACTTATGCCCCATATCCAGAACAGTGAGTAGCGGATATGGCGGCCCATCTCCAGTCCCGCTAAACCGAGCGCCAGCCACAGGGCCGGTGACATCGGGCTTACGAAAGTTCCGACGATATTGCCGATCACCATCGCGTACGCAGTGGACAACGAAGCAACGCCGAAGCCGGATGCAATCTGATCGACGACGGGCAGCAGGGCGAAGTAATACGCATCCGTGCTCAATATTAAATCGAAAGGTACGCCTAGTATCCCTACGATAACATGCAGATAAGGCGCAATGCTGCCCGGAAGTATCTTCACGGCATCGTTGGCAATGGCCGTAAGCATGCCGGTTCCGTTCAGGATACCCAAAAATAAGCCGGCCGCAAGAATGATTGAGGCCATCGTGAGCGCATTAGGCGCATGGGCGCGCAATCGTTCCATCTGCTCATTCACATTGAAGAAGTTGAGCGGCAATGCGATGCTTACCCCGATCATAAAAGCCAGGCCCGCCGGGATAATTCCAGCCACAAGCACGCCAATAACCGACAAGGCGAGACAGGCATTAACCCACAGAAGTCCGGGGCGAGCGAGGCCTTTCACCTGTTCGGCCTGGACAGAAGTGGAGGCATCCGCTCCAGCCGCTGTCACCTCCAGCGTGGCCGCCTCCTCTAATGATCCATACTTGCGGATGATTCTCCGCTTCTCCCGGATGCCGAGAAGAACGGCCAATCCAAGCATAAACACCATGCCGATGAGCTGGACAGGAATAAGAGGCTGCCATAATTCCGTGACATCCGCCTTCAGGACGGTAGCCGTTCGGCCCAGAGGGCCAGCCCACGGAAGCATATTCATAATACTTGCGCTTCCTCCGACCAAGAGGAGCAGCAGATACGGATTCATCTGCAAGCGTCTATACACGGGTAGCAGCGCGGGTATCGTAATTAAAAAGGTCGAGGCGCCCGAACCGTCCAAATGGGCAATTGCTGCCACTAAAACTGTTCCGACACTTACCGTGATGACATTTCCGCGCGAAAAAGCGACCATTTTATTGATTAATGGTTCAAAAAGTCCGACATCCTGCATAATGCCGAAAAAGATTATCGCGAAAATAAACATAATCGCGACCTGGATAACCGAGCTGACGCCTTTTCCAAAAAAGCCGCCAATTTCCGTAAAACTATACCCTGCGAGTAATGCGCCGAGTATCGGTGGTATCACCATGGCAACAATCGGGGTCACTTTGCCGCTAATAAGCAAGGCGACGATAATTAAAATTGTAATTAGACCAATCAAGCTCAGACTCAATAGGATATCCCCTTTCCGTGATCGCGACTTTACTCACCATTCTGTATCCCGCAATGGGTGAATGCGTTTACAATTCACCATGAACGAAACATCGCTTAGCTTAAATGAAATTTATCACGGATAAAGCGGACGATAAATATTGCGGCCATAAGAATGATAGGATTCATTTTATCGATTTTGTTCATAAGTTTCACAAAGGATATATCTGCGTTCTGGTCTTCCCACCGTACCATAGATAAGCATCGTTCGTACCATCTTCAATGATACTAAATATTCTAAATAACGCCGCGCCGTTGATCGACTTATACCAAGCTCGGAGCTTAATTCAACAGCCGTAATTCCCCCGATCAATTGCTGCGTGAAGACGCAGTGAATCTTGTCCAGTGTGATAGAGTCAATCCCCTTCGGGAGAGCCTCATCCGACTGTATGGAACCCGAAGCTCGATGCATGCCGAATACAGCATCGATATCGCTCTGTTTCATTTCTTTGGTGGAGCATAGCAAGCCCCGACATCCCTTATATCTTGCCAAGGCAAGGCTGAAGCGTTCCTCGTCTACCGGCTTGACAATATAATCGAACACCCCGGCGCGAAGCGCTTCCTGAACCGCCTTAGCATCCTTCTCCGCCGTGACGATAATGATATCAGCATCATGACAGGACTGGCGAAGCTCCCATAACAGATTCATCCTTTCCACGTCAGGAATATATACATCCAATAAAATAAGATCCGGAACAGTTTCGCCGCTTTCTAAATAATCCAGCGCTTCTTTACGGTTCTTGGCAATGTATGGAGAGGCAAAACCGGTTGATTTTTCGACATAATGCCTATGAATATCCGCCACTCGAAAGTCATCCTCGATTATCAGCACTGATAACAAGTCCTTCACAGCGATCTCCCCTCGTCCTTTGGTATCATGATAATAAAACAGGCTCCTCCGAGCTCACCTTCCCCTGCTTCCAGCAAAATCTCCCCGCCGACTCCATTGAGCATCAGCTTCGAAAGAGTAAGGCCAACTCCCCGATGGCTGCCTTGTTTCGTTGAAAATCCCTGCTCAAATATGCGGGGGATATCCGTCTCGGCCACCCCTGAACCCGAATCTTCAATCTCAAAAATACAATCCTCTCCGATATCCGTAAAAAAGATGGCAACCTTACGTTGGCCCTCTTCTTTTAGCCTTACCGCTTCCAATGCATTCTCAATAATATTGCCCAGGGCGGTTAACAGCGCATCTTGCTTCTCATCTGCAAATGAGCATTCCAAACGGCTGTCCGGATGGATGACCATGGCGATGCACAACTCATTCGCTTGATTGAATTTTCCTTGAAATAAGGCTTGAAGCAGGGGATCGGCTACCTTTTCCATTAAAAATGTTAACCTGGCCTGCTGCATATTGCTTTCTTTTTTTATAAAATCGATCGCTTCCTTCATCCGCCGGTTCTGCACCAGCCCCAGGATGATATGCAGCTTATTGGAGTACTCATGCGTCTGCGCCCGCTGTGCATTCGCATATTGCTTAATACGGGACAACTCCTCTGTCACCGTCTCCAGTTCCGTCTTCTTGCGAAACGTATAGACGCTCCCCGTGATGGCATCTTCCCCTACTATGGGAGTTTGATTGACGAGTACGATATTTTCGCCCAGCACCATCTCCCGGTTCACTAGATGGCTTCTTTGCTTGCCCTGCACTTCACTATGTAAAGAAGGAACAATCTCATGGATGGATGTTCCTGCATAATTCATTTGTCTCTGCTTCGTGCCCGCAAAGAGAATATCCTTAGCCGCTTTATTCATTGCCGAAATAGCCCCATCATTAGTCACCGCGATAATTCCTTCATGCGTGGACTGCAGAATCGCTTCTTTTTGCAGATACAGATTTGAAATCTCCTCGGGCTCCATATTATGTAATAATTTTTTGATATAAGAAGCAATAAAGACCGCTCCCGTGATGCCGAACAGAACAATGAGACTCAAGGTGAGCCAGAGGGATTTGTTGTCTTCCGCCACGATGCGGTGTACATCGTTATTGAGAAAACCGACCGATACGATCCCCACGATCTTCCCTTCATCAAAAATAGGAACCTTTCCTCGAATCGACAAACCGAGCGTTCCCTCCGTTTTTGACACGTACGACTCGCCATGAAGTAGTGCCCTGTCATTATCGCTTCCGACCATCTTCGCCCCGATAATGCTTTCATTGGGATGGGATTGCCGGATTTCCTGCGTATCACCGACAACAATGAATTCCGCGTCAGATTTCCTCTGTATCGACTTCACAATCGGTTGTATAACGACGGAAGGATTATTCAAGCGGAAAGCGCTTTGAATTTCTGGGATATTCGCGACACTTTGTGCCATACTCAACGCTCTTTTTCCCGTCTGATCTTCTGCCATTTTCCCTATAAAGTGTTCCAGAAACACCCCGAAAATCGAACAGATTCCAATAATCAAGAGGCTGATAAGCAAGATCATTTTCAACCGTAAATTACATTTTAGATGTAACAACCGGATCATTTGCCAACTCCTAAAAATCAAAATGATTAGTTTTGAGTATCCTATCGTCAAATAATTCCATTATAGCATGAACCGCTTTTCTGATCGGAAGGGAGAATGTCCGTAAGGAACCAACATAAAAGCACTCCCAAACCGGCAGAGCCATACAAGAGTGTTTTCCCTTCTAAATTAAAGAAGCTGCATCAACAGAGCCTTCATTTCCTCGTCCTGCAAGAGTATGCAGCTTCGACAGCTGGGCCTGCGGCACATGATAGTCGGCCCCATCGCCTCGACACGGACACCCTCCTGCTTCCACCGTTCCAAGAGCGACACATAGGCCGCGAAGTCGTCCTTCCACATCGAGATCAGAATCGATTGCTCTGCTCCCTCGAGTAGAGTCTTGTCGGTTCTATAAGCGAAAATAGAGAAAAAGTGAGTCATGCGGGATTATCAGATAAGTACTGTCTAGTTTTTCCCTTAGTAAACAAAGTTTCCCTAAGTAAAAAAACATGGTACTATATAAAGAAAAATGAGATCTATTGAGGTGTCATCCTATGATATTAGTCCAACATTTAGACCCTACCGAACGCTACCGCTTAGCCAAATCGATCGCAGACAGCTTTAAAGATAATGCAGGATTTTTGCTATGGGGCGATGGTTCTGAGGAGCGCGAAGTCGTGCTGACCGACTTTTTCGATTGCATTTTGTCTATCTTAATCGCAAACCAAATGGTGTATGCCACCTCGGAGCAGTATGAAGGAATTTGCGCCTTTTGGACCAAGCGGAACGGGATCAAGCCGCTGCAAAAATTGAAGCTGCTCGGGCTGGCCAAGTTGTTCCCGATTCGCCGGCTGGTGCAGATCGCGAAGCAGAGCGCCCGAATAAGACGGGCAGATAGCTTCATGAAGAGCGAGGAGGATTATGTGTTCGTGTTCATGATTGTTGTGCGCGAGCCGTACCGCCATCAAGGCTATATGCGGCAGCTAATGGAATTCATTCTGAGCTATGCGGCTGACCGCTCCATTCCCTGCGTCCTCGAGACGGACAGTCTCCGAAACGAACAGATTTACCGCCATTACGGTATGCATACGCTCAGCGTTCAACCGTTGAGCCAGGAATTGACCTACTATATATTAGCTTACAAATAGAAAAATTATAAAAATTATACATAAACGTCAAATAGCCCACACCCTGATACACAGATGTGGGCTCGATTAATTGTTCGATTACACTGTTGATTGTTGCACTAGCCTTGGCGCCGCGTGGCGTGTTGACGAACAACCGATACATCTATGGATGAGAGTTCCCTTGAAAGAGCTCCATCATGCAACATAACAAGATATTCGTATCCGCGCTTTATTAATAAATAGTAATCTTCATCATTCAGCGGCAGCGGCAATTTTTCTATTTCATTAAAAATCTCTTCACAATCACGCAGATACTTATCTATTACATTCATTCCCTTCTGCTTGCGAACCAATATCATCTTTATCATGAATCAAATCGATTTCATTTAGATCGAGCCCTCAGTTCGCAGAGTCAGATGAAACGACTTCCCATTTTCCAAACAGCGTCAAACCCGCTGCTCGAGCTAAAGAAGTGGACGCGTGGTTATCAAGCTGGCATCTGTATTGGGGTTCGTACCCTTGTGCGTAGGCGAACTTGCTAATGGAGCGCACTACTTTGCGGGCATGGCCTTTCCCTCGATAGTCATTCAGCGTGAGCACTCCGGTATCCGCTATATGCGAATTTAGCCATGGGTACATGCTAGCGGCACTCACTAAGCGGTTATGCTCAAACGAGCCAAACACAGCCCAGTGATCCAATTCCACATAGGCGTCATCCAGATCCTGCTCTGAGGAAGAGGCTTGGAATTCGGAAAATACAGCATGGTCTTGCTCTGTCAGTTGCCGCAAGTCACCGTCCACGGCTTCTTGCATCAATGAATTCTTATCGGCTTTTGTAAAATAAAAGAGATAATCTGCCCCATGCAGCGTAACCCCTGCTTCATTTAATTTTTGTCTCAAGATGGCTTCAGTCAGTTCTGCTTGCTGAGTAAGTCCCGCCTTATCAGCCATTGCCGGCGTCAGAACCGCCACTACCTTCCCGTTGGTCATTTCCAATACCATTACCCGGTTGTCATCACTTAGGTCAGGATTGATGGTAAGCGTAAAGACCTCATCGTGATAAAGGACTTCCCCGTTTCCGAATTGCTCCCGCCAAAAGGCAGCAATCATCTCTGAAAATATAGGCATGCTTGTCGTTTGGAGTAGTTGATTTTGTTGATTTGGCATCTTGATCATTACCCTTTTCTTTAGACTTTTGTCTACTCATTTGCATGTGCTTCTTGATATAAGAAGCCATATCCCAAACTGTAAATGAAAAGGTCTGTTGTTACTATGTTGAATTCTCCTATATTTATTTTTTGCACATTCAATTGCTTCTGAATGATTCAAAATCCCATAAGATCCTTTACATGTTCCGCATTTTTTTTAGATGTTAGTTTTTCGAGTAATAGAAATGCAACATCAAAAGCTGTACCCGGATTTGAAGATGTAATAATATTTCCATCCTGAACAATTAAATCATTTTGAACATCTGCGCCGAAATTCTTTAACTGCTCTTTTCGTTTACTAGTTGAATGATTGTATGTGGTTGCTTTTTTTCCTTTAAGAATTCCGCTTTTGCCAAGCGCTAATGATGCAACACAAATACTAGCAATCGGTTTCTGATTGGAATAGAAATGTTGAATGATACTTAAAAATGGCGCACTGAAGGCATCTTCATAAAATCCAGCTTCTTCAAATCCCCCTGGAATCGCGAGTGCATCAAACTCATCTAGTTGAATTTCATTGACCGTTTTTTCAGGCATAACAGTAAAATTCCATGTACAGGTTAATTTATTCCGGAGACCCACTGTTACGACCTCAGTTGAGCCATCTCCCTCCCATTTATTCCAACCTAGCACATCTGTAAATACACTAGCTTCTACTGCTTCAAATCCGTTAGCTAATAATAATAATATCTTTTTCATATCCTAAATCTCCTCCCACATATCCTTATTTTATAAAAATATTAAAGGCTCATGAACAGGCTAGAAAAGGATATTTTGTTGTTTGACTTTAATTTATTATTAATTTTGGTTATTCTATATTATAAAAAAAGGTTGGATATATTATGGATCAAATTGATAAAAACATCGTGAGAATATTACAGTCGAATGCAAAAATTTCCATGAAGGATTTAGCAGAAGCTGTTCATTTATCTTCTCCATCCGTAACTGAGCGAGTACGAAAGTTAGAGGAGCAACAAATTATTGAGGGTTACCATGCACGCGTTTCTCTAAAAAAAATGAACCGTCCAATCTCTGCACTTATTTTGTTTGAATCGAAGGATTGTAAATCGTTAGCAAGCTTTTGCCGTAACCATCCAGATGTGCTTGAGTGTCACCGGGTAGCAGGGGAAATTAGCTATATTGTCAAAATAGCAACGTATTCTGTAGAGAGTTTAGAACAATTTATTGATGATTCAATGCAATATGGTACGCCCTCAACAAATATCGTGTTATCATCTTATGAGCAAAAAGTAATCGACCCTTATATTTGTGAAGAAAAAAAATAATCAACAGGTCAAAAGGAGGAACGCTCGGATGAATTGGGCGTCTGTATTCGAAGTGTGCTACCAGAAATATCCCGGTTTGACGGAGCAAGAAGCGGAAGATTTTATTAGCCATTGGAACAACCCTCTATCTGAGGAGGAGATTGCGGAAATACGGGAAAGGCAGCGCAATCCCTTCCCTGTAACCGATCCTTTACATAAGCTATACCAGCCGTTCGATCCGGCAAAATGGTCTATTCCGAATAAGTGCCTCCCTGCCGCTTATCTTGATTTACTTCGTTATTCCAATGGCGGTGAATTTGGAAATGGTGCTCGGCATTTTCAGTTTTTCAGTGCCGATGAGTTACGAGCTATGATGCTGGCCTATGAATTTCCCGAGTATATGCCAGAGGCGATCCCCTTTGCTATGGATGGCTGTGGTATTCATTATGCTTGGGATATGCGCAGCAGCTCAGAAGAAAATGAATATCCCATTCTTGTATCTCACTCTGGAAATTTAGGCTATGCGGACAGCGCACAAGTCGCCTCAACGTTCTTAGAGCTATGTACGGGAACAATCTCGGCTGAAGATTTGCTTTACGGTAATGATGAATGAATGCAGTAAGACCATCAATGACCTCTAAATTCCACAATATCGTGGTGGCTTTAGAGGCCATCTTTTTATAAATCATAGTTCTATTCTTTACGCTCTTACTTCAGATCCACCATACACTTTCACTTCGAGCGGAGCTGTTAAATAATCCTTAGCTTTTGCAACAAAAGAAGTGAAATGTTCACTTGAATTGTGTACTGCCACCGCTTCTTGGTCTTTCCATACTTCCACCATGATATAGGCATGTTCTGTTTCTACGCTTTTATAGAAATCATAAGCAATATTTCCACTTTCCGCTCTAGAAGCTTTCACTAGAGATTGAATCTCTTCAACGTAAGCTTGTTCTTTTTCTGGATTTACACTTGAAACAGCATGAATAATGATCATCTGAATCCCCCTCAGCACGTTAATTTTCATTCATAATTCACATAAAAATTTATTTCCACTCTGCTATTGTCTCCACAGGAAGACGTACGGATTGGTATCCTGCACCATCTGCTTTTCCAATGGAAATGAGCATTATCGGAACATAGCGCTCTTTATCCATACCGAAAGCTTCAGCGATCTGATCTTTTTCAAACCCACCGATTGGACAAGTATCATACCCATGGGCACGAGCTGTTAGCATGAACTGCATCGACACGAGTCCGCCGTCAATTAGCACGGTTTCTTTGTTTACTTCTGGAGACAGATTTGCATAGTAGTTTGTTAATGCTGCCATCTGTTTTTCTTTTACTTCAGTTGGCATATATCCTAATTCTACAGCTTTGCTATAGATCGCTTCCCCATTTTCAAAGCTATTCAAGTCCCCGAATACGGCAATCATTGCTGAAGAAGTTTCAACTTGCAGTTGGTTAAAACGAGCAAGAGGTGCTAATGTTGCCTTACCTTCTTCACTTTCAATGACTAGAAAACGCCATGGTTGCATATTGACAGATGATGGTGCACGAGTAGCATCTTCAATCATTTTTGCCATTTCTTCTGTGCTTATTTTTACGGACGAATCATATTTGCGAATAGAGCGGCGTCCTAACAGTATTTTTTGAAAATCATTGTTCTTTGTTGTGTTAGACATGATGTGATCTACTCCTTAATCTATATAAATGTAAATCCTTTGATCAATCAATAGTTGACCGATCAATGATTGATATGTCAAACAATATAAATCATGTCTGACATTTAGTCAAGTGAATTTCTATAGATATACTCAGACGAATGCTTACTGTCCGCCTTGAAGAATGAGGTCATGTATTCTATAATTGACGCATCAATGATTGATTAATCATCTATAGAGGTGGAAAAACAATGCAAGTGTCTCATCAGGAAATGAAGCAAATATTTCTCATGTTCAAAAATATGGAAAGACATGTCACCCAGCACTTTGAGAAACGATTAGGCATTAGCTTAACGAGATATGAAATCTTGTACAAATTACTTGAAATGGGCTTGCTTTCTCAAATCGGTTTACAACAAGAGATGAAGATTGATCAAGCTGCAATTACAAGACATTTAAAAATACTTGAGGGAAAAGGCTTTGTTACCCGCAATCGCAATGAGCAGAATAATCGTGAAGTGATTGTTCAGATTACAGAGGCAGGCAAGGACATTTTAAGGAACTGTGATGTAGATAAAAACCAATTTATCGCTGAATTGTTTGGCGGGTTTTCAGAGCAAGAGGTAAAGCAACTGCAGATTTTAGTGAAAAAGCTTGATCATAACGTAGAAAAATTAACATAAGTCATGACATTTTTTCTTTTGATGGCGGGAGCCGTCGTGAACACGATCCAATGTGTGTTTATAGGCGGCGTCGTTTTTGTAGGCTTTGTTTTTTACCTTGTCCATTTTAATTTTGTATGCGATCATTACCTATTGGAGCGTACGTATTGGAGAAGTACATTCTATTAAATTCATGGAGGCAGAGATGAACCAAGTACATATGGATCAATTGAATCAGTGGCATGAAGATGATGAACACCAGCGAATTGTGGACGCACTGTTAGCCATACCCGAGAACGAGCGGGATTATGAAACGATAAGTCGACTGGCCCGAGCTTATAATAACTTGGAACTCTATGAAGAAGCGCTCCATCATTTTGATAGCATAGCTGAAGCGGGTCAGCACGATCCGCTGTGGCACTACCGGGTAGGTTTTGCTCTCTATCATGTAAACCGCTATGTGGATGCAGTTCAGGAACTGCGTATTGCTGATCAATTAGAACCTGGTGATGAGGATATTGAATACTTAATGCAGTTAAGTGTACAAAGAGCGGAGAAGCAACAAAGACAAGAACGCCGAATTGCAGCTAAGAAAGAAGCAGCCTTGAAAGCGAGTGGATCGGAAGTAGTAGAGCCTTTTTCGGATATGTCTCTTGATGATTTTTGGGAAGATAGCGAGTATGCGAGAGAAGCATATCAATCCGAGCCTCCTACGGCTGAGCTGATTGCCTCAATCGAGGAAGAATTGGGATATAAGCTCCCCTCCTCTTATATCGCACTGATGAAGCAGCGCAATGGTGGGGTTCCGAAGAACACCTGCTTCCCGACTGAGGACCCTACTTCTTGGGCTGAGGATCATATCGCAATCTCAGGAATTATGGGTATCGGCCGTGAGAAGAGCTATTCACTCGGCGGGGATCTCGGCAGCCAGTTCATGATTGAGGATTGGGGTTACCCTGACATTGGCGTCGTGATTTGTGATTGTCCATCAGCAGGCCATGATGTGGTCATGCTGGACTACCGAGCCTGCGGAAGAGATGGCGAACCGGAAGTAATTCATGTCGATCAGGAGGACGATTATGAAGTTACGTTCCTGGCCGATAATTTCGAAGCGTTTATTAGAGGTCTAGTAAGCGCAGAGGAGTATGATACTTCTGAGGAGGATAAGCTAGAAGATCTTCATAGGGTAGCTCATGGCAAATTTTCTCCGTTGCTGGAGGAGCTATGCGCTAACATCATCGAAGTGGATCAGATTGAGCAGAGAATCCGGCGTATCTGTACACGCATTGTTGAGGAGAAGGGTCATTTTTCCTTTCATGCGGATGAGCGTTCGTATTTGATGTACGATGTGCAGTTTTGGTTATATACAAAGTCATATCCAGAGACCAGCCGCGAGCAGTACCTGGGTATCTATGAGAAAATGATCGCCTTCGGCGGCGAGTTCGGTCAAGGCGGCTACGCCCCATCCTTTATTTCGGATTGGCTGGATCGCCGTAAGAAGGAAGGACGGATCGTACAGGTGAATGGACACCTTCGGTTTACGGAACAGTCGATTGAGGAACTGGTTCAGCAGCTGCAAGAAGCCTAACAAGACCGAGCAAGCATCATGCAACCAATCAGAAGAGCCCACGTTCGGACGAGGGCTCTTCTTCTTTTTTAGTAATGGGAGATTCGCTATACAGCAGGGACAAGAATATTTCCTTCTGTCAGAAAAAGATAAAGGACTATTTCAATTCAAAAGCATCGTCAAAAAACGATTTGAAATTGGGATACAAAAATCTCATCGACGCTTTCAGTTGATCGCGCCCTGTCTTTTCTTCATCAAAATCAAATAATATTTCATGGTCAATCTCATAGATTGCATAGTGCTCCTCATCCGGACCAGTAAGATCCATGCATAATATGTGACCATACTCGGAGTCCCAGGCGAATGGAAGGTAACCCCACTTGCACAGTAGTGGATTATACATATCTTGAATGCGGCGTAACGGCTCATCGACCGGTTGTGCTGGCACGATGTCGAAATGGTGATGATAGGTTGAAATGAATGCTTGATACCATTCCGGAAATTCCAGCCCGAATTCTTTTTCCAGCGCACAAATGTCGCCATCAGTTACGGTAGAAGGAACTAATCTCCATATCGACCACTCCTCATTAGAGTCGGTTGCCTTCATTTCACCCGGAACATCTGGTCCCATCCATCTACCAAATCCATCCTCCGTTACTTGGTCATATCGGCGATAATAAGCTTCAAATCCTTTTTTGATGTAGTCCCGTTTATCCAAAAAACATAGCCTCCTTATATCATAAAGGGTTCTGTTCTAATACGTTATTTTCACTGAACAGTATGGTAATCACAGTCGATCTAGCCACCAAAACACCCTTCTACGGAGTATGTATTCCCAATTGCTCCACGTAGTATCGATGTGCTTTTTCCGCGATTTGATCCGGGTCTTCCCAAAATTGCTTATCCAACTTATCTAGTCTCTCTATCTCTTCCTCAGTAAGGAACTGCGGAATATCCCAGAGCTCTGTAAGGCGCTTGTCTCCTGACAAACGTTCGATACAGGCATATCCGGATTGTATGATGTCGAGTGCATGAACCGCTCCAATCGCTTGTAACGCTCGTACCGCATGGAGATATGCCGCTTCTCCCCAATTGCAGAAAAACTGGATAAACCCGCCGTTATATAGGTCAACTTCCAGCAGCCACAAGGCAGTGATCTCTTGTTCCTCTGGAGTCAAGGCATCCCAGCCTGAATCATTTTTTTTATCAACAAAGGCTATTGCATAATCGAACCATATGTTGCAGATATCCGTCTTCTCCATTATGTTTCCCCCTATACACGCAACGTCGCTGCTTTCCTGTTTGTTTATTAGGTTAATATTCTATAGAGTTAACAGTGCGAGAGCGCAAGTAGTTGCTCCAGCTTTTCTTTTAGCGGCGACTCTGCTTTTCGTGCCGCTCCTTCCAGCTTCTTCACGCTTCCAAAGATTCGGCACACAACCATCTCACATTGATAATTTTCTTTGTCTTTCAATGCTTCGATACGCGCCTCGGCAAGCTCAGGACGGTCGATAGTCAGATTTTTGACCTTCGTCCCCTCGTCAATGCCTCCCAGCAACATGGATACGATCACCGGCATATGCGCTGCCTTGACGCCATGAGCCTCGATAAATGCCTGCGGATAGCCGTCCTGCACCATTTGATGCTCCGTATCCACCATGCCCATATAACGGGATACCAATGGGAAATAGTCCTCACTGTACAAGCCGAGGCCTAGTACGGCATAAGTGCCCGGCATAGCCGATTTCTCGCTTGGCTCCACATCGCTGTACCATGCGAACTCCTCCATTGCCGTTTCTGCATATTCTGCAACTTTGGGGAACAAGGCCGGATAGCTGAGTGCATTGGCAAAAAAACGATGCAGCTTGGACTTCGCCAGCTTTTTATACGGAAGCACATGCTTTTGGCTGCTTTTCAGCTTAAGGTTGTATTCTTTGGGGAAATCCTGCCGCAACAGATTAATGATATATTCGAGCGCCTCACCGTAAGCCGCCTCCTCTTCAGAGAGAATCCGGATGTCGATCGTTTTCGTCACGTCATTGTTGTGAGCCTCTACTTTCTCTCCCCGATAGGTGCTCACAAATTTACCGCTGCCTATTTTCAAATAATCTGCTGCCCGCTTTGAACCCAATTGCGCCGCAAGTCCCAGATATTTCAGTCGATTATCCGGATCAGTGAAGCCAATTTGTACGGCAGCATAAATAAAGAACTCCATTTCTCCAGCATCTACGGAAGAAGGAATCGATTCCTCCTTCAACACCCATTCGTTTCGATAATAACCGGTTTGGTTAAAATGCTGCGGTAAAAAATGATCCTCCGCCCAACTCTTGAAGGAATAAGTATATCGGCTGATCCATTCTTTTTTACGTTCGTGGTTTTCCTTCAGCTTGTCATTGAGTCGTCGGATCAACGTCTCGATATCTGCTACTTCCTGTTTCATTAGATCAGGATTGACCAAATGGCTGGCAAAAAAGAAATAGTCATCTACTGCTGGTTGTACTGGTGGATCAGATAATACCTTAGTTTGAATAAATTGCTCTAGGGTCTGTTTCAGTTGATTTAGCTTTGGCTCATTGATGAACTGTTGGTTACGTGATAATGTAGACTGTTCCCATTCAAACTCCAATACAACTTCAAACTTGTAATCAAAAAAACGCGCTCCCAATTCGTCAGAGCGGAACAGTCGCTCTACCCGTTCGCACAAGGCAGGAAAGAATTCCTCAATGAGCAGCTCATTGGTCAACTCTGTTATGTAGGCGCCAGCTTCCACTTTATACGAGCTGTCGCTCCAAGATAATGGCTCGTAGATATCGATATGGATGCTCCCATTTGCCCATGTAAACTTGCCTTTTCTCCACGCCACTTGCAGGTAATTGTAGACTCCAGCCTGTAAACTTCTTTTATCCTTAAACTCGCTTATCCTTTTGCTTTCTTTTGCGTAAATCGAAGTGATTTCCTCCCACACATCATTCAGAAAAGCTTCTACAGCGAGATTCAATGGTGTCTCCTCCTGATTAAAAAGTGAATATGCTTTCACCGGCTACTCAGTTGAGCTCTGATCCCTGAGCGTGGATCAACTCTGCTGATATAATGTAGCCGTCATCGTTTCCTCTGTACAAATAAACATATAGAAAATGCCTTCACTATATTGGTCGAAATCAGCCCAGTCCAGCTGACCGATAAACCGCATTCTTTGGGCGCAGCAAGGGCAATGCGGATAGTCGGCATCCTGCACCCAGCTCGGGTGGCCTCCGATTTGCGAGTCTTGCTGAGTCAATGTCCATGATGCAGCATAGTACGGCGAGTGAGGCTCGGATGATACAGTAAGCTTAATTTCTTCAACTGCAACGCTGCTGTCCTTGTCATCCCAATTAGGCAAATAATCGGGCTTCTGATTAAACAGGCTCCAGACCGGTTCTCCCTGTTGATCGAGCTCCATGTAAATCGTGTTGAAGCCTCCACAGTGTTCGCATGTTGCCACTTGCAACCGTTCCATCAGCACGCCGAGATAGGCCAAGGATGGATGAGTGGTGTCCGCGTCCATCAAGATAGTGAGCTTCCTCTTGCACCATGGACAATTGGAATTGCTCGTCTTTAGGAAGTGCGCAGCAGAAGTTTCTGTTCCAGAACCTACCTGCTGTTCACCCGTTAACCGAATCGCAAAGCATCGCTCACTGATCAAATCTCGTTTTTCCCCGTTCGATGCGAGCTCCCAGCCCGCCTCAAGGGAATACACGTCATGATTGACGAACAACTGTCCCGCCCACTTCGGCGGATGCAGCCGCCATTGCTCAAATTGTCTCACAACCTCTGTGTCACCGATCCAGCTCAGGATGAGCAGGAGATGATTGCGGTTGTCGTCGTCCCATTCAACTTGCTGGAGGAGTCGCTCCCGGATTTCAGGCAGCGCATCCTTAAATAAGATCGAGGGATAATACATGTTACGCTCTATGAGTTTGGGCAGAGCTTCTGAAATATCATCATTCCGGTAACATACGAGGGATAGTAGAATTTGTTCCGCTTCATCCTCATTCCCTGCATCCAGTAGCTCCACCGCATACTTCAGCATTTGCCCCGCCTCTGCAGCCGTTAAGGATACATAGATTTGTTCTTTGCTATGCGGGTAATCAACATATTGAATCAGCGGATCATAATTCCTTGGTACATGCATGACCTTCAGAATTTCTATTGGATCCGTTAAGCCTTCATACAAGTTCACGGTTCTACGATGCTGCTCAATATACGCTTGCTGTTCCTGACGTACCTGTTCCTGTTGGCAGGGCATGCAGATACCGCCTGTTTTAGCCGCCGTAGTCGGCAAGATCGTCGAGCTGCAGCCTTCCGTTTTGCATGGAATGCGTTCTGCCATAGTTGAGTACCCTCCACATGTTGTTCTATTATTCATCGATCACGGATCGATTTATTTCGGAAACTGCCCTTGAAGATAGGAATTCCAGAGTCTACTAACAAATGCATTGGCGAGCTTGCTATCGAAGGCCTTAGCAATGAGACCGAGGTCGTCAGACACATAACTAGCCAGCTCGGAATTTTGCGTGAGCCGAAACGTTTGCTTGAATGCATATTCTCTAATATCTCGAATTGTCGCACTTTCAGTGGGGTCTTTCTTATGTATGGTTTCATAGCTAGAGTTCCATGCCGCATCGAATGCAGTTGATTCTCTAGCGTCTAATTGTGCGTCCCAGTCCCCTTCTTTTTCAAAAACACGTTCGAAGAAACCGTCAGCACGAATCATAGTTAAGATTTCATTTGGTGTTATCAACGCAGTTTCGCCTCTTTCAACTCTATTTGTCTCTCATTCTAACACATCAGTATACAACTTCTTATGAGCCGATGAGCAATTTGTGCTCTGAGAAGATTGCGGAATATCCGAGCCTATACAGCTCGAAATAAGGTGCGAACGGGTCGCCCTTAAGTCCGTAGCGATGCCACTGCAAATAATAAGATATCCAATAATCGCAGGCAATCGAGTAATAGGCCTCATCCAGTATTTCAATCGGTGCATCGTAATCCTTGTGCTCACTGACAACTTCAAACAGCGCCTCATAAACATCAGGATCGTGAGATTGGCGGATCTTGTCTATCTTCCCATGCGGCAGCAGCTGAACTTCTTTGATTCTAGATAGGTATGCTGCTGCATCTGCTACACCATCCAATTCTTCAAACTCATCAAGTAACTCCTTCAGCCCTTTAATAAGCTGCTCGCCATGTCCTCTTAGCACCTCTTCAGGTACATCTGCAACTTTACTATTAAAATAGCCTGGCACCGTGCCTCCCCCAAAATCCGCGGGATCGAGGATATCATACATCTGTACAATCCGCTGTAAATAGGCCTCTCCATCTTGCAGCGGTTCAAAGGTAGCCTCCACCCCTTTACCGCTCGGCATATACATTTGAAAATATCCATACAGCTCATTATCTTCGATGACCGCATCATCGGATTCTACATCTTCATCCATGAGCTGGAGTAAATATCTCGCGTATGACTGTTTATCCATTTGCACCTTCCCCATGTCGCTAATCAGTAGGATCAATCCCTTCATCTTCATACTACAGATAAAAAAATCAGGAAATCGGAGTCCTATGTTCCATTGATAGATCAAGTAGAAGGAAAGGATTCCATTCCTGATTATGGATAGTATACGGGGTAAGGAAGTTAGCAATCAACCTTACAGCCCACTAGTATTTAGGGAAAGATACCTTAGTCCTACTTGATTGCGTCTTTGTTCCTTATAAATGTTGATGCGGTCATTAGATCAAAAGACACATCCACTTCTGTTATATAAAATAAATCTACAACAAACACTTGACCTTAGGTCAGACCTAAGGTGTATCGTTGAGTTATTCCAAGTTTCCCCCCTAGGAGTGGACGTGATGAAAAGTGAAATTACAATTAGCGAGTTAGCGAAGCTGATGAATGTGTCAGTTCATCAAATCCGGTATTTTGAAGAGAAAGGCGTACTTCAACCGAGCTACATAGATAACAACCAGTATCGCATGTACGACATGGAGCAAGTATACCAGCTGGCGCAAATTCTGCTGCTTCGCAAGCTGGAGGTGCCTGTCTCGTCCATTAAGGAATGCATGACCTCTTATTCTGGAGCTCAATACCGACAGCTGCTTCATTCATCCCTGCGAGATATCGAAGCGGAAATGCAGCGTCTTAGGGAACTCCAACAGTTTATCCAAAAGGTGCTGCACGAACAGCAGAACGTAATGAACTCGACCAGCACATACCAAATCAAGCGGCGAGAACCTAGGTATTTCACACGGTGGATCGAGATGTATCCCCAGACAAAGCTAACTGCCAAACAATTGGTGGAGCAGCAGAAATCTATTCCGAACTTATTTGAGATGGATATTCACTACATCGATGATGGTTCTAGTCTGAGCACCTTATGTCTGGAGACGCAAGCCCCTGGCGATTTTTCTGTGCCGGAGGGAGATTACCTGGCGATGCAGTGCGCCATTCAAGAAGTCGATGAGCTTGATCAAGTTGTAGAACAGTTCTATGAATATGCTGCTGCACAATCTTATGTTGTATGGGGACCTTTGATCGTTATTGAGAAATCATATTTGTCTCTGTTCAGCAACAATCAGCTTCACTACGAGCTGCAAACGTTAATAGAGCCAGTTGTCAAATCCGAAGGAGGCTACGAAAATGACTATGGCGCGGATAACGATTGAACCGATGCAGCCCAAGTACAATGCCGACGTTGGCCGATTGCTCGTCCACGGGTTTCACGGGAAATTCCAACACCTTGCGAACTTGAGTGAGGAGAATCTTGCGCTTTTTTTCGAGAAGATGCTGGATTCCTTTCCTGCTGAACCGGCAAGCTTGAGGGTTGTCGCGCTGCAAGCGGGTGAAGTGATCGGCACTTTATCGATCAAATGGAGTGCGAATGCAGAAGTTCAACAGGCAACGAGCAATCTTCCTTCGTGGAAGGATTATCATTTCATTGGAAAATGGGCATTTCTTAAACTGGTAATCGGATTGTCCCTACTAGAGCATAAGCCGTTAGCTAAGGAATGTTATATTGCTGACGTGGCTGTCCACCCCGATCATCGAAGCAAGGGAATTGGAAGATTGCTGTTGGAATGGGCGCAGCAGTTTGCGCTAGCAGAGCAAAGTCTGAGCATACTAAGCTTGCATGTCGCAGGTGCGAATCCGCGGGCAAAACAGCTGTATGAGCAGTTATCCTTCTCTACCCATGCACAAGAATATAGTATTCTGCGTCACATCTTCTTCAATGAAGGAACATGGCATTATATGACCCGAAAATTGGAGACATAGTGGGCTTTTTACAAGGAGATAATAAGATGAAAAAGAAGATAGCGATATCCTTACTATTGATAGTTCTGATTTTTGGCGGTGCTGGACTGTATATTTTGAATCAACACAACTTTGACATGGATGAACAAGCTGTTCAAATCCAGACGCCTCAAGGCAAATTAACAGGCAGCTTCGTACTGCCTAAGAAATACACAAACAAGCTGGGACTTGTGTTGTTCATTCATGGGGACGGGCCTATTGACGCTTCGCATGAGGACGGCTATAAGCCGCTTTGGGAGCGGCTGGCTTCTCTTGGGTATGCTTCTTTGTCTCTTAACAAAAGAGGCATTAACGGTTCGGAAGGCAATTGGGAGCATCAAAGCATTGAAGACCGAGTGGAAGAAGCCCGTCAGGCGATTGCTTGGGCTAAAGAGCAGCCAATGATCGACGGGAAGCAGATTGGGGTATGGGGGGCGAGTCAAGCGGGCTGGGTCATTCCAAAGCTTGCCAAGCAGGAGCCGCTTGCTTTTAGCCTTCTTCTATCCCCTGCGATCAACTGGATTAGTCAAGGTGAATACAATACACGCAGTGAAATGCTGGCTGCAGGAAAATCGGAAGCAGAAATTCAAGACAAACTGGCCTATAACCGACAAGTGCGACAGTTGTTAGAGAAACATGCGTCCTATGAAGAGTATGTCAAAATCGCACGTGAAAATAGCTTGATGTCGAGAGACAGATGGATATTCGCCGGAAAAAATTTGATGTCTGATGCCACTGACGATCTTCGCAACTTCAACTCGCCTGTATTGTTAATTCTAGGTCAAGAGGATATAAATGTTGATGTGAAAAATACGGAGCGGGTCTATCGAGACATCGTAAAGCCAGGGTTGATGACCGTAGCAGTCTTCCCTGATGCAGATCACTCGATGCTCAGCAAGCAGACGGTGAACTCGAATCTACGAGCAACGCTCATCAGTCTGTTCGCACCCAGACAAATTACGATTCCGGGCTATATGGATGCGATTGAGCAGTTTCTGAGGAAACTTCCTAAATAACATCATACCCAGATATAGATAGATGGGGCGGGGTTATTCCCGACCCTATTCGTTTTTTATTGACCTTTACGCAAGAATTGCTCGATTCGAGCATTAATATCATTTCTCAATATCCAGTCTGGCCAAACATCACCAAGTACAGTAATGATAATGGTATATTTGCAAATATCACTCTCGAATATATTTGGGATTCAACAACAACAGATAACCAGGTGAGAGCATTTGCTGCCTTTAGTGGTGGGGTTGGTAGTGAAGCAAGTTCAGTATCGCTTGACGTTAGTCTTACTGTATTTGCAGATAATGCTCATGTTGCACGTCTCGATGTCTACGATCTCTCAGGCCAGAATCCCGCTTTTAACACAACACTCACTCCTCCCGTATTGACTGACGGCAGTATGGATGCCAATACAGGATTGGTTGAAATTCTACCTTATAATTGGCAGAACATTCGCATTTATAACATATCCAGTGATCCGCTGCCAGCAGGAGGAATATACGGGATTCTTCCGCTTCGTTCACTGTCGTGAACTACTAGGGTCCTAATCCGCCTGTCACGCCTGGTAACCCAGCTGGTCTTATGTTCTACGCCAATATCAATTTTTTCAATTAGATATGATTGTGGTATAGCCAGCCCCTCCACTGTCTTCCGACTTATATTAAGGAGTTCGTTCAGCAATCTGGAGGGGGACTCCTGGAGCTTCCCGTCTTTCAAGTCGGCTAATATCGGCTTACCCTTCCTCCTCCACTGGACTGCATATTCCTTTAAACGGTACGCACCAACTTGTATCCGGACACAAACCTGGATTTTCTTCACAAAGTAAGCTCGCGTAATAAGGATTCTTTTTACTGAGATTTTTAAAATAACAGACAATCTCGTGATTGCGATTGGCCAAACTATTCAACTGAAATGAGACCGGATACTTCGTCTTCACATGCTCATAGGTTAATTCGTCCTTCGTAAACGGAGGCGGATACGATCGTTCCGGCAAGGTTGAAATAATGTCATGAATATTGACAATGCGAATGCTGTTCTTAACCGTTAGATCGAATTTTGATGCAAACGCAGGGCTTGCGACACGTGGGCTTCCGTACGTATATACAACAGGATTTTTAAACTTGGTGTTGACCGCAATATCCAGCGCGGCTAGCGTGGCCAGAGCCCCACCGTAGTTGTGGCCGGTAATATATAGTTGCTTTGTGGCTGAGAGCTTATTCAACTCATGAATTAATTTAGTTCTTGTTGAGCGATATATACATGTAAATCCACGTGAGGTATTCCCGGCATTAGGAACGTAGGGATACTGTACCTGTAATATGTCATAGGCGGCTAACAGATCTTCTGGATAGGCCGCATATCCTCTGAACGCGATAATAATTTGATCTGGGGACTCTGCAATAAAACCAAATACGATTTTAGTAGGATTCTCAACATTTGCAAGTGCACGAATCGTATAGATAAGCTTATACTCCGATGGCAAGACAAGTGTTCCTTCTAAGTACAATGGATACGTCTGATAGCACATAGCAGCAAGCAAGATTGCAGTCTTGCTATGAAAAGATGACCCCATATCAATGATTCTCCTCTTATATCCAAGTCGATCAATTTTTATGATGAACTTAATTATTAATGGGGTTAATGAACTTGATTCTCCCCTATTCTGAGTATATGCCCAGCTGATTGATATGGTGTTCTTCGTATATATGCCTGTTGGACCATACGACACTACCTACAAGTTTTTGTATACGCCACTGGTACCCTGTCGTGCATGCAAATGTATGCTTTTGGTTTGGAGCGCATTTCCAATTATATACTCTCCTGCTTCGACATTTGACGGGCTCTCCTTTTTTATTTATCACTTTCGCCATACGTCTGTGAGGCCTGAGAAAATATGCTGAGTCCGCAAGTAGGTGAAATGGTGAAAATGCACATAGTTATGCTGCCATAAACAAACTAATTGCCACAGAAAACATATAATGATATATTCTTAATGCATAGTAATTTATGGGTATAAATTTGATGTTGTCACATGCACTACCCGCTTCTGCTCGGGTACTCCTGCCAAGTTACGTATCCATTTGAGACCTACCCTATGATCAACGATTGAACGAACTGTCCGCGTTCACTATAACGCAACTCGATTCCGAAATCCCTCACATTAACACCAAATCACCCAACGACAAGAATCAGCTACTGCTACTTCATGATGCCACTCCCATTTCTCTAAAATACGTCTTCCACGATTCGGCAGTATCATATGCATTTCTTTTCTATCACCTGGTCAACAGATCTATTCGTTATGCGAGGAACTGATATAAGCTCCTATGAGAGTTTATATATAATCAGCCTATGAAGGAGGTGTCATTTGATTATTTCAGCGGTTATACATTGCCAATAAAATGAATGAAATGGAGGAAATTCTTGATGTCTACTTTATGTTCATCTGGAGCAAAACGGTTTAACTTTCTTTTTGCTGTCGGCACCGTGCTCGTGCTTCTCTTCGCGATGTCCCTCATACTCGGGGATAAGGCATTCGCACACGGTAACGTGACCAATAGCCGTGCAGGTCTTTGTGCAGACGGCGTTAATAAGAACTGTGGTCTGATTATTTATGAACCTTATAGTTTGGAAGCACATAAGGGATTCCCGGCGGGAGGCCCTGCCGATGGGAAAATTGCGAGTGCTAATGGAGCATTTGCGCCTCTTGACGAGCAATCCGCGACGCGTTGGACTAAGGTTAACATAAGCCCGGGACCGACGACATTTAATTGGAAAATTAAAGTGCCGCACGCAACGACAAGCTGGAAATATTACATCACAAAGCAAAATTGGAATCCTAATGCACCGCTTACTCGCGACTCCTTCGATTTAACTCCTTTCTGCAACGTGCCTTACAACGGTAAATTGCCTGGCAACACATACTCCGACACTTGCAACGTTCCGAGCCGAACTGGCTATCAAGTCATTCTTGCAGTTTGGGAAATTTCCGATACCTTGAATGCCTTCTATAATGTAATTGACGTTAATTTTGGTGGGAACGTTGATAATGTAGCTCCGACTGTCCCAACCGGTGCAGCGGTATCCAATATTGGGGCGACAAACGCAACTATCACTTGGGGTGCTTCCACAGACAACGTTGGCGTAACCGGCTACCAGATCTTTAACGGATCCAACCAAATCGCAACGACAAACGGAGCGTTAACTGCCAACTTGACAGGTTTAACTTCGAATACTTCGTATACGATTACGGTAAAAGCTGTTGATGCCGCAGGAAATATATCCGCAGCAAGCAATGCGGTAACCTTCACGACGCTTCCTGTGACCGGTCCGGATACAGTAGCCCCTACAGCGCCAAGCAGCCTTCATGTCATGGGTAGCTCAACTTCCACAACAGTTCCATTAATGTGGAACGCTTCTACGGATAATGTCGGAGTTACGGGCTATCAAGTATTTCAAGGCACGACGTTGATAGCGACTGTCTCAGGTTCAACTGTGGAATACCTTGTCACGGGTCTGACGGCAAACACTTCGTATTCCTTTACCGTTAAAGCGATTGATGCTGCTGGCAACGTATCGTTAGCAAGCAACGTTCTAAACGTCACTACACCGTCCGCCCCTACTACATATCCGTCTTGGAGCGCAACGACCGTGTATGTAGCCGGTAATAAAGTAACGCATAACGGTGTGAATTATGAAGCGAAATGGTGGACGCAAGGCGAAACGCCAGGCTCTTCAGGCGCCGATGTGTGGAAAGTAATTCCTTAGAAGCTGCGCGCCATCAATAAGCTATGCATATAGCCGACAGCATCTCATTCGAGTTGCTGTCGGCTATTTTTGGGTTGTTCGGGATCTTATATATTTTCCTGCTTCAACGCATCGATAATGTTCTCCTTCTTTACCTTGGCACTGGAATATAACATGGCCGAACCGACGATGACAAATACGGCGGCAATTACAAAGAGAATACTCATCCAAGGAAGAGAAAATTCGTAACTAAATCGACGCGACGATGACATATGAATGAGATACATAACGACGAAGCTTAGAGGAAGGCCGAACAAGAGCGATTTCATTCCATAAAAAATGCTCTCGTAGTTCATCATCTTCGTAAAGCCTTTAGGCGTCATTCCAACGGATTTCAGCATCGCGAATTCCCGCTTCCGAAGCGATATGCTCGTCGAGATCGTATTGAAGATGTTTGCGATAGAGATGGCTGAAATCAATATGATAAAGCCGTACGAGAATACGGACATGACCAAAATTCTTCGTTCTTCTGTGACTCTGGACTGGTATTCATTCAAAACGAACAGATTAGAATCTCTGAATTCTTCAATCTCTTGCTGAGTCTTCAAAGGATCTTTGCTTTTTACATATAAATGAGACGAAACGAATTCCTTTCTTTTTACGTCAATGAGTCGTTCGAAGACGCGCTTGGATACGATAATATCTAACCTCCCTAATCTATCTGAACGCATTCCCATTGGCAATTGATCCGTCATCGTAGCGATGGTTACCTCTTTGGATTCTGTTTCTTTATTTGTTTCTTCATCTATATAACTCAACCGGAAACTCTGACCGATTTTGGCATTAATAGCCTTCGTTTGCACAAATTTATTGGTCGCCTCGTCCTCATAATGAAGCGTATCCACCACGATCGCGGCGGGATGATCCGGATTCATCAGCTGTTCGACATTTGCGCCAACCGCTTTGGCATAGGCTTGTAGGCTCGAATCATTCATGGCATTAATCATTATGTCATAAAGGTACTTTCCTTCCTTCAGTACGCTCCTATCCTTCTTGACCGCTTCTTGCAGCTCATCGGCGATGGCAGCTTCCTCGATCCAGGCGTTGACCATGTGGCTTTCAGTCACATTGTATTCGCTCACATCATCAAGGGATACAATCGATTGAACCGTCGAATCGTCTAATCGTTTTCCATTGCTGTACCAGAGTTGAATGTCGTAATTAACACCTTCCTGTGAGAGTACTAGGGATTGCTTTAGATTGGCGGTATAAAATGACACCGTTAAAAATAGGAGTATGCTGATAACGAGTGAAAATACGGTGGCATGGTATCTTCGCTTATTTCGTTTTATATTTTTTAATCCTATTTCAGCTTCGATGCCGAATAGCTTGCGCATGAGCTTCCACGTTCTCACGGCTCTCCTTGTAAGCTTCACATCGTCAGTTTGGCGAATTGCGTCAATAGCAGAGATTTTGGAAGCTTTAATTGCCGGGACAAATGTCGAAATGAAAATCGTCAATATCGAAACAACACAGGCAATCAGGAGCGACATTGGCGTAATGATGAGTGTTAATTTTTCTGTAGTCTCAAGTGCCCCTTGAATGATGGGATTAATGAACAAGAAGGTTATCCCTATCCCAGCAAGACCGCACAATATCCCGATAGGTATGCTGATTACTCCGATGATGACACCTTCTAGGAACACCGAATTCCGCTTCTGCCGCTTGGTAGCCCCGACGCTTGCTAGCATTCCTAGATGACGGGAACGCTCCGAGACGGAAATTGCAAATGCATTGTAAATCAACGAAACCGAACCGATCATAATGACCGCTATGATGATGAACATTAAGGAGAACATCATGCTGTTCGAGGCGGCGCTTTTCGACATGCCATAATAGTGAAGCAAATCGTAATTGTATTGGACGGAATCGATGTTGTTGCTTTTCGCCAGCTGTTCAGCATGATCGAATAAGTATTGATTAACGGTTTTCAGGACAACTGCCGCATTGACACGATCCGTTGCCTTTATAGTGGTTTCATCAATATAGCTTATGATGGTATAACCAGGGGACCATGCTGGTTCCATGACAGGACGTTTGATGAAGCCTACCACCGTGTATTCCTTGTTCGTGATTTGCTGTATGGATTCAGTCAATTTTCCATCTTCACGGCGCAATGAACTCGTTTGATCCAGCGGTTGATCGCTGCCCTTCTCGAATCGTTCACCGACTGACAGCGCTAAGTGGTCGCCGATTTCATAGTTCACCTTTGCGTTCTTCACTATGGCTTCCGAAATCACGACCTCCTTGTCCGTTTGAGGAAGTCGTCCCTTACTCAACTGAATGGGAAATTGCGTAAAGCCTAGTGCATTATACGCCTGGATAAACAAATAGGGCTTACTTGAATTCTCCGCCCCTATTAACGGCGCATATCCGATGTCTTTGGTGATCGTGACGACTTTGGTTGCATCATCGTTCTGTATTGCTGCAAGCTGTTCTTTGCTTAAATCTTTATAAAGGACATGCCACTCCCCACTATCTGCGATGGTTTGCCTTTTCATGAGATCCAAAAAAGAAAAGCCAAGGGTTGCTGTAGCCGTCACCATGGCAACCGAAATGATGACGCCTATGATCGTAACCAGCGTGCGCCTTTTATTTTGCTTCAAATGTCTGATCGTAAGTGTATTGACGATGTTCATGGACGGATCACCTCGTCCTTGGCAATCCTTCCGTCTTCTATGGAAATAATCCTATCGGCCTGCAGGGCGATTCGCTCGTCGTGTGTTATCACGATCAGCGTCTGTTGATAGGTTTTATTTAACATCTTTAACAAGTCAACAATATCACTGCTATTTTTGCTGTCTAAATTCCCTGTCGGCTCATCTGCAAGCATGATCGCAGGATTGCTAATGAGCGCTCTGCCGATCGAAACCCTTTGCTGCTGTCCGCCAGATAGCTGGTTAGGCAGGTGGTTTAGCCGATGCTTCAAATTCAATGTCCCTACAAGTACGTCCAATTGCTTCTTATCCACCTGTTGTTTATCCAGCAAAAGCGGCAGCGTCATATTCTCTTCCACGGTCAGGACGGGAATGAGATTGAAAAACTGATAAATCAGCCCGATTTGTCTCCGGCGAAAGATGGCCAGCTGCGTTTCGTCCAAGGCATACATGTCTGTATCCTCAACGAACACTTTGCCGCTTGTCGGCCGATCCACACCCCCCAGCATATGTAGAAGTGTCGATTTCCCCGACCCAGAGGGCCCAATAATCGCGACGAATTCCCCTTTTCGCACGGAAAAAGATACATCATCAAGTGCTGTTACTGCTGATTCACCTTTCCCATATTGTTTAGACAGATGTTCGATTCGTAAAATTTCCATGTGTTAACCTCCATAGCTTTGCTGATGGATATCATTTTATCTGTCCAACATGACTCTCCAGTGACTGTGAAAGTGACGATTTAGTCACTTTCGATTAAATGACTTGCTTATAAAACTTAATCCGAAACGTTGTGCCTTTTTCACCGTCGCTCCTCACATCGATCACTCCGCCCTGACTTGCGATAATACTGTGAGCCATGGCCAGACCGATGCCGATACTCCCCTCGCTAGCATGCTTCCCTTTATAAAATCGTTTGAAAATGTAAGGCAAATCTTCTTTTGGTATGCCCTTGCCGTTGTCGGCAATGACAATTTCCGTAAATAGCGCATTTTCTGTAAATGAAATGGCGATTGCTCCGCCTTCCTGCGTATGCTCGACGCCATTTTTCAAAATATTGATAAGCGCTTCACTTGTCCAATTGAAATCACCTATAAATGAGACGTTGTCATCTCCGTTGATCGAAACAGTCTGTTCCTTAATATCCATCGGTATCAGGACAGGCTCAAGCGCCTGCTGGATAAGCTGTTTAACCAATACTGGCTCTTTTTTGAATGGAATTGTTTTGGCATCTATTTTCGAGAGCTTTAGGAGAGATGACACAAGCCAATCGATTCGCTCCAGTTGAATTCGAATGTTGTGGGTGAATTCCATTCTTTTGACTGGCGGCAGATCAGCGCTGCTTAACAAATCGGCCATTACCGTCATGGAAGTAAGCGGCGTCTTGAGCTGATGCGAGATATCCGAAATGGCGTCCGTCAATTGCATTTTGTCCCGCTGCAGCAGTGAGCGCTGCTCGGATAGCATTAGTGTCACTTTGTATATATCGTTCTTCAAAATGCTGAGCTCGCCTTCTTGGTTATCGCGTACGTCGAGCGAATCATTGCCGCTGCTGATTTCGCGCAAATAAATTGAAAGTTTCTCAAGTTCTCGATATCTCCATCTCGTAAATGCCAAGCAGCTACCTATAAGCAGAAGCGACAAGATAACAACAAGTGCCAATGCAGCAGGCGATATAAAAGCAGCGACGGCGATCGCTGCTGCACTGATTGTGACCATAACTGTCAATAGGATTTGTATTTCTCGATTGCGGAGCATCTAATCACCCACCTTGTAGCCGAATCCACGGATCGTTTTAATCATTGCCGGATGCTGCGGATCATCCTCCAGCTTTTCACGCAGCCTCTTGATATACACAGTTAGCGTATTATCGTTTACGAATTCGCCGGCAACATCCCAAATCTGCTCCAACAGCTGATTTCTCGTGAGAACCTGCCCAATATGATTGGCAAAGATCAGCAGCAAGCGGTATTCTAATGCGGTCAATAGGATTTCAACCCGATCCTTGTACACTTTGCCTTCCAGCGTATTGATACGCACATTCCCGATATCAATGATTGTTTTTGCCTGCGATGGTTTATGGTATCTCCGCAACACCGACTTGATCCGTGACAGAAGTTCGCGAACTCGAAAAGGCTTCGTAATATAATCATCGGCCCCCATATCCAGACCCATGACGACGTTGACCTCATCGTCAATCGCGGTTAAGAAGATAACCGGAATATCTTGCCGCTCCTTCACCATTTTACACAGTTCATACCCGCTTCCATCTGGAAGCGACAAATCGAACAGACATAACGCAAATTGATCAATGTTTTCAGTGAGCATTTTCTTAGCTGATGCGACATCATGGCACAACAGGGTATCAAATTGATCCTGCTGCAGTGAATATTCCAATCCGGACGCGATCGTTTTATCGTCTTCTACAACTAATATCTTCATCACTAGTTCCCCTACTCTATGACTGAATTCATTCTTTCTTCCTCGTGTCGACATTATATACTCTATCATTTTCTGATGGGAAGAGGTTTTATGCGTAATCAACATTATTTATCATACATTATAAAAATATATATTATTTATGACATAAAAAACCAAATTGCGACAAAATCATCGATATACATTTTTTGTATCATAAACTAGAATAAGGGTTGTGAATAATGGGAAACCATTTCATGGTTTACATTCTATTTACTGAGAATTAAAGATTTCCGTCGTCGCACAAATCCCTTTCATTTTCACAAAGGAGGATAATCAATGAACGAATCCGAATCTGCGCTTATTCAGGCAGTAAGAGATGTCCGCGAGAACCATGTACATGGAGTAACGCTCATTACAGGAGATCGGCAAGAACGGTTTTACAGTTATAAGCAAGTCTTTGATAATGCCCTTATGTATTTGCATACCTTGCAAGCTCACGGCATTCGTGCTGGCGACGAGCTTGTATTTCAATTGAACGATGACGAATCGGAGCACTTTATTTTTTTGTTCTGGGCCTGCATACTAGGCGGAATCATTGCCGTACCCGTCTCGGTCGGCAGCAATGCGGAGCACAAAAACAAGTTTTTTAAAATCTGGGATACACTCCAAAACCCTTACCTTGCAACTTCGCCGCCTGTAATGGAAAGATTGCGCGCGCACGCCTCCGATAACCGACAAACATTGCACGACATGGACATGATAGCCGATAAGACTGTGTATCTGGAAGCGTTGGAGTGCTCCCTCCCCGCCCACGGAACGATGCATCAAGGTTCGTCCCGTACGATTGCCTTCATTCAGTTCTCTTCCGGTTCAACGGGCAATCCAAAAGGAGTCATTGTGACGCATGAAAATGTATACTCCAACACGCGTGCGATCAATAATCGGTTCGAAACGAGGGATGACGACTCCTTTTTGTCATGGATGCCGTTAACTCATGACATGGGGCTGATCTCCTTCCATATCACCCCGCTCATCAAAGGCGTAAATCAATACATCATGCCGACATCCGTGTTTATACGCAGACCGACGCTTTGGTTCAAAAAAATAAACGACCACAATATTACCATCACTTCTTCCCCTAATTTCGGCTACAAATACTTTCTGAAAATGTTCAAGCCTGAGATTGCCGCCGATTGGGATTTATCTAGACTTCGAATTATTGTAAATGGTGCCGAACCCATATCATCAGAGCTTTGCAATGAGTTTTTGGATAAGATGGCGCCATATGGATTGCAGCGGACAAGCATAAGGCCAGCTTATGGCCTAGCCGAGGCAACTGTTGCCGTCTCCCTCACTGATGGCAAAACTGAGTTTGCGCCGATTCACCTGGATCGCAGCTTATTAAACATTGGCCAAGAGATTGCCATTTCGGACAGATCCACTGAACATACTCTTACCTTTGTCGAAGTTGGACATGCAATTGATGACTGTGCGATCCGAATCTGCGACGATCATGATCGCATTCTGCCGGATAAGGTAATCGGCCATATTCAAATACAAGGAAAAAATGTAACTGCTGGTTATTACAATAACCGAGAGACTACTGCCGACATGTTCACGGCGGATCAATGGGTCAGAACGGGAGATCTAGGCTTTTTCATCGATGGAAATCTAGTTATGACAGGGCGTTACAAAGACATGATTATTGTGAACGGCCAGAATATTTATCCGCATGATATTGAACGGACAGCGGAAGAAGTCGAGGGCGTTGAATTAGGGAAGATCGCTGCCTGCGGCGTATACAACAAAGAGAAAGGCGAGGATGATATCGTCGTATTTGTCGTTAGCAAAAAAAATGATGCTCATTTCGCCTCGCTGTCCGAAAGCTTAGAAGACCATTTATTCCAGCGCGGAGGCTGGAAAATCGCAAAGGTAATACCGATTCGTCAAATGCCGAAAACGACAAGCGGTAAAGTGCAAAGGTACAAGTTGGCACAGAATTATGCCGCTTCGCAGGCGAAGGAAAGCGACAACATCAGTCCTGCCCCTGCTTCCACGGAGCGAAAATCTTCAAGCCTAGAACTGATCATGGCCTATTTGCATCATCATTGCAATGCCAAGACCAATCTGAGCGAACATGAATCCTTTGTCAGATTCGGCCTGGATTCGTTAGAAGCGGTCAGAATGATTGATCATGTTGCCGATCGGTTGGGCATGTCGCTGTCCCCTGCCTTGATCTGGGACTATCCGACACCAAATAAGCTTGCGCATTACTTAGACTCTATCGCAAGCCAGCCTTCCGTCCAAGAGCCTGATGCGGATCGCGGCTCGATCGATGATTCGATCGCTATTGTCGGCATGGAAGGAAAATTTCCTGGGGCGGACGGCATCGCGGCATATTGGGAACTTTTGAAGGGCGGAAAAAACGCGATTTCCGATATGGACGACAAAAGGAAAGCGCTATGCGGAATAAATCCGAATTTTCATATGTTCGGCGGTTTTCTGGAAGGCATCGAACTATTCGACAGTGAATTCTTCGCCATCTCCCCTAGAGAGGCGGCAAGCATGGATCCCCAACAACGGCTGTTGCTGGAGGTGACATGGAGAGCATTCGAAAATGCCAACATCAACCCCGCTCATCTTAAGGGCAGCGCAACAGGCGTATTTATAGGAGCCAGCGCTACCGATTATATCTATTTGCCGAAACCAAGCACAACGAATGATTCTGAGCCGTATCAAGTGTCAGGCGGTGCGCTGAGCATAATCGCCAATCGGATTTCGTATTTTTATGATTTTCGAGGTCCAAGCATGTGTATTGATTCTGCTTGTTCGTCGTCATTAGTGGCCATTCATTATGCAAGCCAAAGCCTACTGAACGGGGAATGCGATGCGGCAGTAGCCGGAGGGGTAAATCTATTGCTTTCCGCCAGCATCACGGAAGGCTTGCAGGAAGCCAAAATGCTGTCTGAGGACGGAACATGCAAGACATTCGACGAAAGAGCCAACGGTTATGTCCGCGGAGAAGGCTGCGGGGTCGTTATCTTGAAGCGTTTAAAGGATGCGATTGCGGACGGTGACCGGATTCATGCTGTCATTAAAGGAACGGCCGTTAATCAAGACGGTCGCAGCAACGGCTTAACCGCGCCTAACGGGATCGCGCAAAGACAAGTGATACGCAAAGCAATGGAGCAGGCGCAGCTGAAGCCTGCAGACATCGGCTATGTAGAGGCCCATGGCACCGGTACGCCTTTGGGAGATCCTATTGAAGCTGAGGCAATTAAAGAGATTTATGGTTGTCCGTCGGCAGGATTCAACGATGACGACATCTGCTATCTTGGTTCCGTCAAAACGAATATCGGACATCTCGAAGCGGCTGCCGGCATTGCCGGACTTATCAAAACGGTACTGGCGATTCAGCACGGCGAAATCCCTGCCCATTTGCACATGACCAGGCTAAATCGATACATTAGTCTCGATCGTTCCCGCCTCCGCATCCCTGTTGAGACGGAAAGCTGGATCAAACCTGTAAAAGCAGCCGGGGTAAGCTCGTTCGGATTTGGCGGAACGAATGCCCATGTTATTGTGCAGGAGGCACCCGCCCGTGACGTTAAGCGAGCTAACAATGCCATGGAATCGAGAGCGCATCTGTTGACATTATCATCCCCTACCGCGGACGGATTAGTTAGAATCGCTTCCACGTACGATTCCTATTTACAGCATGCATCCTCGGAGCAATTAGGAGCCATATGCGGAACGGCCAATACCCGCCGAACGGCATTCCTACACAGGGCATCATTCGTTGGCGGCTCACTTGAAGAGATACATGAGAAAGTCCGGAGCTTCTCCGCGCGCGGGGTCGACGACATTGCAGGCAGTCTCGTCCACTCTCCCAAAATCGTTTTTATGTTTACGGGACAAGGAAGCCAATATGTTAATATGACCCGCGACTTGTATGCAAGCTCAGAAGTGTTTCGCACGAACATGAATCGATGTGCCGATTTAGTAAAGGAGCGTTTGGATCATTCTATCCTGGATGTCATTTATGATGTAGAAAATAAATCTGCGTCAGCTCTCCTTCATCGCACAGACTACACGCAGTGCGCTCTATTCGCGATTGAGTACTCTTTAGCACAAGTATGGCTATCGCTTGGAATCGAACCTGCTGCGGTTGTCGGACATAGCGTGGGCGAATATGTGGCGGCATGCATTGCAGGGGTATTTTCTCTTGATGATGCTTTGGCCGTAGTTGCCGAGCGAGGAAAGCTCATGACACAAAAGTGCGATCCTGGAGCAATGGCGGCAGTCATGGGAGATGCGAAGGATCTGGAAAGTGTGCTACGCGCTTATCCGAACGTAGAAATCTCCGCCATTAATAGCAGCAATAACTTTGTCATTGCAGGCGCCCCGGATGATGTGGCTGAAGCTACGAACCACCTGCAACGGGCAGGCGTTCATTCCGTACCGCTTGAGGTAAACTATGGATTTCATTCGCAATTAGTCGAGCCAATGCTGCAAGACTATTACGATATCATAAAACGATTAAAATTCAATCCTCCCCAAATTCCGCTTGTCTCTAACGTAACCGGCGATTTCATCGGGTCAATTACCGCCGAGTATTGGATCAGGCATACGCGGGAAGTTGTTCGGTTCAAAGACTCTTTATATACATTGGTAAATGACGGGTGCAATATCTTTTTGGAAATCGGTGCTCATGCCGTACTGTCCCGGATTGGACAGCGAGAATTCAATAATGGTGCCTATAAATGGATTCCTTCTCTCGTAAAAGGAAGGGATGACGAATATTCGCTGCTCGAAGCTGTAGGCAATCTGTACGTCGCCGGCGGACAAGTCCAGTTTGAGGAACTCTGCCAATTGGACACTCATGAATGCGCGCAATTGCCGAACTATCCGTTTGCTTATACAAAATGCTGGCAAGGCGGTCATATGAATCCGGAATCGCCAAAGGAGGAACAGTTGGTGAAAACAACCCAAGATAGCAATATCAGAACTTCTATTATGATGGAGATCAAGGGAATATTCGCCCAGTTGCTGAATCAAGACGTGGCAAGAATCGATGAGAACCTGCCTTTATTGGAAATGGGCGCTGACTCGCTCATTCTGATGGACGTGATTCAAAAAGTAAAGAATAAATACGGAGTAACCTTTTCGGCGCGCGATTTTTTCACCGAAATCACGAGCATTTCCAAGCTATGCGCAGCCATCGAATCGGTTATGCCGCATGAAGAACCGCCAGCGCTGACCGAAGAGCTGCCGATCCCGACAGCCGTTGATTCGCCATCCCCGGTACTCTTCAATTCGACAGTCGTCAATCAACCATCCCTAGCACTTTCCAATTCGATGCGCAACGAATCGGGGCTGCTTGGTTTCATGAGCGAACAACTGGCTTCCATGGAACGTGTCATCCAACATCAATTATCCTTCATCCACAATCAACCACTGAATGGAACGGCTGTTCATTCTAGTACAACGGCAATCAACCATTCGCAGAATGGATCGACTGTTCATCCAAGTACAATGGCGATCCGACCGGAATCCCCTGCCGCGCCTTCACTGCCGACAATCTCTGAAAAAGCCTGGGTTCCCTATCAAAGATGGCAGGATCAGAAAGAAGAAAGCGTAACTGGTATGCAAGAACAATATGCCAGAGCGCTCGTGGCACGATTGGCCGATAAAACAAAAAAATCGAAAGAGTGGATAGCCAAGCATCGCCCCGTGTTCGCCGATTATCGCGGTGCATCTGGTTTCCGGTTTTCCACGAAAGAAGTTCATTATTTGCCCGTTGTCGATCATGCAAAAGGTTCGCGTTTTTGGGATAAGGACGGAAATGAATATATCGATTTAACGATGGGCTTCGGCGTGAATTTTTTCGGTCACGCGCCTGAGTTTATTGACGAAGCTATTAAAGCAGAGCTTCAAAACGGCTATGCTCTAGGCCCACAATCCGGCGTCGCAGGGGAAGTAGCCGACCTCATTCACCAGATTACCGGCATGGACAGAAGCACCTTCTGCAATTCAGGGACGGAAGCGGTAATGGCTGCCCTCAGGCTTGCGCGCGCCGTAACCGGCAAAAATAAGATTGCCATGTTCGCAGGGTCATATCACGGCACGTATGACGGCGTACTGGCCAGCATGTTCAATCGTCCCGGTTCAAACGGAGCTTCGCCAATGGCGCCAGGCATTCCTGCCGGGATTACGGAAGACGTCATGATTCTCGATTATAATAATCCGAAATCGCTGGAGATTATACGATCCATGTCGGGTGAGCTGGCAGCAGTACTGGTCGAGCCTGTACAAAGCCGTCGTCCTGACCTCGTTCCTATCGCATTTTTGGAAGAGCTTCGTGAAATTACGCGGAGCAACAATACGGCGCTGATATTTGATGAAGTGATTACCGGCTTCCGAGTTCATCCTGCCGGGTTCCAGGGCATATCCGGGATTCGACCGGATATGTGCGTTTACGGGAAAATCCTTGGCGGAGGCATGCACATTGGAGTAGTGGCCGGCAGCGCGAAGTTCTTGGATGCCGTGGATGGAGGGCAATGGAATTTTGGTGACCGCTCTTACCCGCAAGCTGAAACAACCATAATCGCAGGCACGTTCTGCAAGCATCCTATTACGATGGCCTGCACGCATGCCGTTCTGCTTCATCTGTTGGAGTTCGGCCCGGAATTGCAAGAGAACGTCAATGCCAAGACAGCCTATTTGGTGCGCGAATTGAACGACTTTTTCGAATCCGCGAATATCCCTATGAAGATGGTTCACTTCGGCTCCCTCTTCCGGTTCGTCTATCAAGTGAATATGGATCTGTTCTTCTATGGCCTGCTGGATAAGGGCGTGTATATCTGGGAAGGACGTAACTGCTTCCTGTCGACGGAACATTCAGACGAGGACATCCGCAAGTTGATTGGGATAATCAAGGATACGATGACAGAGCTTATTGACGCTCAAATGTTTCCGGGTGCCCGCATTCCGGCTGGACAGCAGACTTCCTATAAGGAACTTATCCCCGTATCCGAGGATCAGAGGGAGTTATGGGTGCTTTCGCAGCTAGGCGATCAGGCAGCCATCGCATGCAATGAAACCGTAGTGCTTTCCCTTAAAGGCACGCTCCGCCATTCATTATTAACAGAGGCAATGAACAGTGTTGTGGCGCGGCACGATTCCTTGAGGGTGACATTCGATCATCAAGGCAATATGATACCGATTCGGGGGACGGTTCGCATCGATATGCCGATGCTGGATTTGAGCTCCGCAACTGATTCGAGTCCGGAATCTGCTGCAATAGAATGGATTCGCGATGAGACGGAGCGCCCTCTTGCATCAGGGAGCTTATATCGCTGCACGCTGCTCAAATTAACGACCGACAGGCATTATCTCGTATTTACTGCAAGTCACGTTCTCGTAGACGGATACGCTATTGGAATTATTCTTGAAGAAATGTTCGCCGCCTATTCCTCATTGTTGAAAGGCATGCCCATTCATTTGCCAGAGCCTTTACAATTAAGAAGCTACATGGACTGGAAGGCGGAGCTGGAATCCAGTGAGGAGCGTCAAGCCAATAACCTGTATTGGTTGAACAAAACAGGCAGCAATACGACCCTGGATTTACCGTTCGATATGAGGCGTCCGCACAAAAAAACCTATAATGGCGACATTGTTCGGCATATGGTCGATCCTACACTTGCTGAACGAGTGAACCGCTTTTCACAGCGCAATAAGGTTACTCCTTTCGTTACATTTTTAAGTGCCTATGCCCTGCTTCTCAATCGTTTGACGCATCAGACGGAGCTGACCGTCGGGGTGCCTTTTGCCCAACGCTCTCTGCCTGGCGGCTCCAGCTATGTTGGATATGCGATCACATTATTGCCGATATCCATCGAAATGGATGAAAACGCTGATTTTACTCGATTGCTAAGCCAGGTGAAGACTTCTGTTTTGGAGGCCCAGGAGCACAGCGAGTTTTCATTCAGCAGCGTATTTCGAAATCCCGATGCCTCTCATCGTCTATCGCCACTTGAAGTTGTTTTTAACTATGAGCGAAGAGTCAATATCCCGGACGCTGGCAATATTGAAGTCGATACCATCCCTACTCCGATAACGGCAACGAAATATGAGCTCAGTTTCAATGTCATGGAATTCAACCGAAATATTGTTTTGGATCTGACTTATAATTCGAATCTGTTCCGGAAGGATACGATCGAACGATTTTTAACCTATTACGAAAATATATTGCAGGCCATTATTGAACCGTCTGCCGAAAAGTTGCCAATCGCTTTGCTTCCTCTCCTTAACGATGCAGACCGGGAACGGTTGCTTTTTTCTGGAGAGCCAGCGAATCTCCTGCGCGATCATCGCTGTCTTCATGAAGTATTTGAGGAGCAGGCCCGGCACAAGCCCGATGCCGTTGCCGCTGTATATGATCATCAACAACTGACCTACAGTGAACTAAATGAGCGAGCCAATCGTCTTGCGCGATATTTGCTTACATTGGGGGCAGGTCCCGGCGTGCTGGCAGCGATATTGGTCGAGCGTTCCCTGGACATGCTCGTCGGCATCCTCGGCGTGCTCAAAGCGGGCGCTGCTTATGTGCCGATTGACCCCGCGTACCCTGCGGAACGCATCCGTTATGTGATGGAAGACGCGGCTCCGGCCATTCTCCTTACCCAGTCTCATCTCTTGCGCTCCTTGCCGCAGCATGAGCTTGCAACGGTGTGTCTGGATGAAGAGCGGGATACGATAGAGAAGCTATCCGGCGAAGATTTGAACGTGGAGCTGCCTTCCACCAATCTTGCTTACGTGATTTACACCTCCGGTTCCACCGGGAAGCCGAAGGGCGTAATGATCTCGCATGAGAATGTCGTCCGGCTGTTTACGTCTACCGAATCCATTTTCGGTTTTCATGAAGACGATGTTTGGGCCCTGTTTCACTCCTATTCCTTCGACTTTTCCGTATGGGAAATGTGGGGCGCCTGGTTCTATGGTGGGCGGTTAGTGGTTGTGCCCCATCTGACGAGTCGCTCGCCGGAGAACCTGTATCACTTGCTGGAAGAGCACAAGGTTACCGTCCTCAACCAGACGCCGTCGGCATTTCGGCCATTGGCTCAATATGAGGAATCACAAGACTCGTCAAAATTAAGCCTGCGTTATATTAATTTTGGCGGAGAGATGCTGGATTTTCAGTCATTAAAGCCTTGGATCGATCGACACGGAGATCGTTCACCTCAATTTATCAATATGTACGGAATCACGGAAACGACGGTAGTTTCTACTTACCGCCGAATAACCGCTGAGGATATCGGGCAGGACACGGGAAGTTTGATCGGAATTCCATTTCCGGACACGAAGGTGTATGTCCTTAACCGTCATATGCAGCCCGTTCCTCCTGGTGTGACTGGCGAAATGTACGTAGGAGGCCCCGGAGTCGCTAAAGGGTACTTGAACCGGGCCGAATTAAATAGCGAGCGCTTCGTGCTCGATCCGTTCGCTAATGATCCTGATGCACGCATGTACAAAAGCGGCGACCTGGCCCGCATTCGGCATAACGGCGAACTCGAATATGTAGGACGTGCGGATCATCAGGTAAAAATACGGGGATATCGCATCGAATTGGGGGAAATCGAGGCTGCGCTGAAGGAACATCCGTCTGTAAGGGAAGCTCTCGTTATTGCGGACGTTGATCCACATGGAGACAAGCGTCTGATTGCCTACGTGGAAACGGATCAATCGGGCGATATTATGCCGGTGCTGCGAGCGCATCTCGAAAGCAGGCTGCCAGATTACATGATCCCTTCCCTCTTTATGTGGCTGCAATCGATGCCTCTTACGAATAACGGGAAAATCGATCGCGATTCGCTTCCGAAGCCTAGTTACGAAAGAACGGATCTGCAGCCGATCTATGTGGCGCCGCGCAATCCGGCCGAAATGAAAATGGCCGCCATCTGGGAAGATGTTCTCGGAGTAAAAGAAGTGGGCGTGGAGGATAACTTTTTCGAGCTTGGCGGCCATTCTTTGCTCGCTACCCGGCTTCTCTCCCGCATTCGGGAAGCGTTCCAAGCAGAGCTCCCTTTACATGCCCTGTTCGATGCGCCGACTGTTGCGGCTTTAACCGCCAAGCTTGAAGACATGGGAATGACGGAAATGGAATTGGAAACGGAAATGGATCCAGTTCTCCTATCCGAACTGCTGACCGAGCTGGAAAACTTGCCAGAAGAAGAACGAGAAGCTGTTATGCGCGAACTGCCCCATAAGGAGGATGCATGGGTATGACGGATTTGCGGGATCGTTTGGCCTCGTTAACTCCCGAGCAGCAAAGAATGTTGGCAGCCCGGCTTGCCAAGGACAAGGCACCTCGCAAACCGCCCATAAAGCCGCAGTCAAGGAAGCTGGCGGGATCCGTTATGTCATTTGCTCAACAACGATTATGGCTGCTTCATCAGCTTGAACCGGGCATGAATCATTATCATATTCCGTTAGCGTTCGAATGTATCGGGGAGTTGGACATAACGGCCATACAGCGGGCGTGGATCGAAGTCATCCGCCGCCACGAATCATTGAGAACGCGTTTTTCAACGATGAAAAATGCGCCAGTACAAATCATTGAGCCGATCGACACCGTTCAACCAATGAAAGAAATCGATTTGTTCGCAGATGAACGCGTCGAGGACAAATACCTGGAAGCTCGCCGCATCATCGATGAAGAGGCAGCCAAGCCGTTCGACTTGGAGCATGGTCATTCGTGCCGGAGCTTGCTCATCAAAACCGGCAAACAGGAGAATTTTCTCCTGTTTGCCTTCCATCATATCGTGTTTGATGGTTGGTCTGTGGGCGTATTTCAACAGGAGCTGCTGACGCTCTATTCCTGTTATTCGCAGGGAAAGCCGTCTCCCCTGCCCGATCTCCCCTTCCAGTATGCGGATTATGCGATCTGGCAGCGCAAATGGTTGTCGGAAGAAGAATTGGATAAGCAACTGCAATATTGGCTGGACACCCTGAATCATGCTCCTTCGGCATTAGAGCTGCCCACGGATCGTCCCCGATCCGCTACGCAAACTTTCCGGGGCGATGCCGCTCAATTGTGCATACCGGAAGCCGTAGTGCAACCGCTCCTGCAATTGAGCCGCCGAGAAGGCTCGACATTGTTCATGACCTTACTGGCAGCTTTTCAAGCTTTGCTGCATCGCTATTCGGGACAGCATGACTTTTGCATTGGCACTCCGATAGCCAATCGCGGAATGTCGGAAATAGAAGGATTGATCGGCTTTTTTGTAAATACGCTCGTGATCAGAAGCGATCTGTCCACTAACCCGACGTTCCGCGAGCTGATGCAGCAAACCAAGAAACAGGTCCTTAACGCATATGAGCATCAGGATCTTCCGTTCGATCAACTGGTGCAGGCACTGCAACCTGAGCGTGTAACGAGCCATAGTCCGTTATTTCAAGTCACCTTCGCGATGAGTGACGATTCGTTTCAGCATATGGTGCAATCGGACGGTCTGCAGGTAAAGCTATTTCCGATTGTCAACAAGACGTCAAAATATGACTTGTCCCTGGTGATGAGCCATGTCAGGGATCACGGAATCATTGCCGAGCTGGAGTACAACACGGATCTTTTCGATTCACAGACCGTGGAGAGGATGCTGGAGCATCTCCAACATCTATTGGAGAGCATCGTGCTCAATCCCGACTTGTCCTTGAGCAGTCTGGAGATTATGGGCGAATGCGAGCGGCAGCTTCTGCTATCGGCATGGAATCAGACAGGAGCCGCAGATTTGGGAAATATGTGCATCCATGAAATTGTGGAGAAACAAGCTTCCTTATTCCCAGATGCAATTGCGGTGACATTCGGGATCGAGCAGTTCACCTATCGGGAGGTCAACATTCGCGCGAATCGGATGGCCCGCCATCTACAGCGGCTCGGTATTGGTCCAGAAGTATTGGTAGGCTTGCTGGCTGACCGTTCAGCCGAGCAAATTATCGGATTGCTCGCAATATTAAAATCCGGCGGGGCTTATGTACCGATCGATCCGGCGTACCCCGACGAACGGATCGCTTATATGATCGAAGATGCCCAAATTCATGTGCTGTTGACTCAAAAGCGGCATGCAGAGCGGGTTCGGCACACGAATTTGACCGTTCTTCCGTTGGACGGAATCGGCGCCAATCCGCAAGATGGCGATGAATCGGCTCCCGACAGCGGCACTGCGCCCAGCAATTTAGCCTATGTCATCTACACTTCCGGTTCGACAGGCCGCCCTAAGGGAGTCGAAATCGAGCATCATAGCTTGCTCAATTTAGTGTCCTGGCATCAGAATGTGTATCGCATATCCAGCTGCGATCGGGCGACATGGCTGGCAGGCCCCGCTTTTGACGCTTCCGTCTGGGAGCTGTGGCCTTATTTGGCCAGCGGCGCCTCCATTCATATTCCAGACGAGGATACCCGCTTGGATCCGGATCGCCTGCGCGATTGGCTCGTGAATGAGCGCATTACCGTCAGCTTTTTGCCCACGCCGCTGGCTGAGGCGGTTATCTCTCTGACCTGGCCTGACGAGTGCTCTCTGCGGTGCATGCTTACTGGGGGGGACAGACTGCGTTATTTTCCGCCGGAGACGTTGCCGTTTGCCCTGTTCAATCATTATGGGCCGAGCGAAGGAACAGTTGTCTCCACAGCATGCCGCGTGCCTGTGAAATCACGGTCTTCCGCGGAGCTTACAGCACCGACGATTGGACGACCGATCGCCAATATGAGAATTTATTTGCTGGATCGGCATCGCCATCCCGTTCCAGTCGGCGTTGTTGGCGAATTATACATTGCTGGCCGCGGCCTGGCTCGCGGTTATCTGAGAAGGCCCGAGCTTACAGCTGAGCGGTTCGCGTTCGTTCCTTCCCTTGCAGGGGAACGATTGTATCGAACTGGCGATCTTGCCCGTTATTTACCGGACGGATCCATTGAATTTATGGGCCGTGCCGACGATCAGATAAAAATAAGGGGATATCGCATTGAACCCGGCGAAATCGAGGCGGCGCTTACGCTACATCCGGCTGTTGAGCAGGCGATCGTTTCCGTAAAGGAGCCTGGGCCGGAAGACAAGCGGCTGGTTGCATACGTGATCCCAGCCGATATCACTCACGGATTGGATATAAGCGAGCTTCGGCTGCATGTGCAGGCCCGGCTTCCGAATTATATGGTTCCTGCCGCCTTCGTCGTTATGGAGGCTCTCCCATTGACGCCTAATGGTAAAGTGGATCGCAATGCATTGCCGTCGCCGAATTTTACGGACAAGGAGGAAGAATATGTGCCTCCCCGAACGCCAACCGAAAAGAAGTTGGCTGACATTTGGTCGCAGGTGCTCGGCATTGAACTCGTCAGCATCCATGATAATTATTTCAGCTTAGGCGGCGACTCCATTTTAAGCACTCAAATTACAAGCAAAGTACGTCAATTGGGTCTGGAAATGAAGCCGAAATATCTGTTTCAATATCAATCGATCGCGGAGCTGGCTCCCGTGTTAGAAGCTCTGAAGCCGCCCGAGCCAAGTGAAATCGGGCAGCAAGAAGTGACGGGCTCGCTGCCGCTTACACCGATTCAGCGCTGGTTATTCGAGGAGATGTCCGTTCCCGAGCATTTCAATCAGTCCATGATTTTGTCCGTGAATTCCCAAATAAGCTATGAAATCCTGCAGAGAGCGATTGCCCATCTCGTGGCACATCATGATGCGCTGCGTCTCCAATTTACGATGGGCCGATCAGGTTGGGAACAGGCATATGCCGCTTATACGGACGAATCGCCTCTGAAGCGCATTGATCTTCGCGATCAGCCTTCAAACCTGCAGGCAGATGCTTTTGCGGCCGCGATCACAGAGACTCAAAACGGCTTCGACTTAAGCGAAGGCATGCTGCTGCGATCCATCTATTTTGACTATGGCGCCGCACAGGCAGATAAGCTGGCATTGGTAATTCATCATTTGGCGATAGATGGTGTTTCATGGCGTATTTTGCTTGATGATCTAAACACGGCTTGTCAGCAATTAGTAGACCGTGAAGCCATATGCTTACCGTCGAAAACTGCTTCATATCGCGATTGGGCGCACAGCCTTGCTGCCTACTCCGCCACGGATCAACTGCGGGCAGAGCTGGAATACTGGTTACATCAAGTCAGTCCTCCCCCTCCCCTAATTCCGCTCGACTTCCCAGACGGAGCCAATACGACGGCCTCTTTGGCAGTTGCGGAATCGAATTTGTCTTCTGAAGAAACGCGGATTCTGCTGCAGGAGGCTCCATCAGCATTCGGCGCGAAAATTGACGCTATTCTGTTGGCCGCACTCGGCCGCGCTGTCTCTGGATGGTCGGGAGAAAGGAAATTGTATGTCCATATGGAGGGGCACGGCAGAGAAGAATTATTCACTGACCTTGATATCTCGCGTACAGTAGGATGGTTTACGAACATGTATCCAGTCATGCTTGAAGTGACAGATAGCGCGGATATATACGCGGACATCCAGGGGGTAAAAGAGCGACTGAACGTTATTCCAACTCGCGGAATCGGTTATGGCTTACTGCGCTATATGACCGAAGATGACAGTATTGCGAATCAGCTTCGCAAGCTTCCACGACCAATGATGAGCTTTAATTACTTGGGGCAATTCAATACTGATTGGAATAAGGAAAAGGGGGCTCTATTCACGCTGGTTGCGGATACAGCAGGACAGGATCTTGCGCCTGATTCCGAACGGGCCCATTATGTCGACGTGGCGGCATTGGTGACGTCAGGCCGCCTGCACATAAGTTTGTCATACAGCGAAAATGTGCATTGTAAGCAAACGATCGAAAATCTGGCTCAAAGGTTTGAGGATGAGCTTCGAATCATGATCGGATTATGCCAGCAATTAAAATCCCATTCATCTGTAAACGAGCGGAAGATGAACGATGTGAGCGGTCTTGATACAAGCAGCAAATGGTTCGTTCGCAATAAGGTGAATCAGAAAGACGCAATACGGCTGTTTTGTTTGCCTTATGCGGGAGGGAACGCATCTATTTTCCGCGCATGGCATGACTATTTGCCAGCGTTCGCGGAGGTTTGCGCAGTTCAATATCCAGGCAGAGGCGCGCGATTGCGCGAACCTGCCTACACAAGCATGTCACCGCTGCTGGAAGCAGTCGCACATGCGATGAGGCCCTTATTGGACAAACCATATATTCTGTTTGGTTACAGCATGGGAGCCTTATTGGCCTATGAATTGTCGGTCTTATTATCGAGGAGCTTGAATCGTCCTCCGCTCAAGCTTATTGTCGCCGGATTGAATGCCCCGTTTGTACAAAGTCCGGTACCGCCGATTCATGATTTGCCCGAGGAAGAATTCCGCAAGCGGCTTCGCCTGAACGGGGGAATTCCAGAAGAGCTGATGGATGACGAGGAATTGCTGGAACTCCTGTCCCCTTCTCTGAGAGCCGACTTTTCGGTCTGCGAGACTTATGAATATACACAAGGCACCGTACCTTGTCCCATCGTTGCATTAGGGGGACAAGACGACGAATTTCTGTCCGAACAATCGCTGACATCCTGGCGCAGCTTGACCAATTCCGATTTTTCAAGCAAGCTGCTCCCGGGAGGGCACTTTTTCTTGCACTCTCATCCGGAGCAACTATTGTCGGCAATTCGAAAAGAAATCGAATGCGTCAATACCGGATCTATTTACGCAAGTAAAACATGAATGGAGGAACATGGGGAGTCTGCTGAATTTTTTCAGCAGACTCCCCTTTTTATCCCCGCTGGTTTATCACCTATAAAATTGGAAGAAAGAAAAAGTCGTTTTCTGTCCCAACGATAAGCATACGACTTTTAACCTTCGGTACACGACGTGCCACTGCATATATAGAGGATGCTGAATAAAAATCGTACATAAGATGAACTCTACACATGCGTCATCCAATTTCTAGGTGTTCAGGTCGAAGCCCAGAAATATTGATTTTAACAAACAACAGTTATTTGGAGGCTTGAAAATGATCTTATTCGTGACCCGCTCCATGATATTCCTTCTCCTCCTTACCTATTTTTCTGATAGCAGCATGATTGTCCATGCTGACTACAAGGCGCCATCTGCTGAAATGAACATAAGTGTACGGACAAGCCCCTCCGCAACATATGAACATAAATTGGATTTGAAAAATAAGGAAGCCATTCGTTTATATCAGGATAGCAAGGAAGAACAAATAGAATATCGCCCTGTACTCTCCGACATTTATGTAACGATTACAAAAAATAATGGAACTAAGAATTTCCGTATGGATCAATCCGGTTCCTTATGGAACGAGGCTGAATCAACACGTCTTATCCTTACACCTAAAGCGACCAAGCAGTTACTGGTACATGCAAATTTTCTAAGAAAACATCATTATGGGACGATTGTTCCTTGGAGTGAAGCGAAAGCCTTGCTTCCTAGAAAAAGTACTTTCTCAATTATTGATTTGGAGAAAGGGTTGAAATTCCATGTTCAGCGTCGTGCGGGAAGCAGGCATGCCGATGTACAGCCGCTAACCAAAGAGGATACGAAGACGATGAAGCAGATGTATGATAATCATTGGAGCTGGAATCGGAAAGCGATAATCGTCGTTACTGATGACAATAGGAAAATCGCTGCTTCTATGAACGGGATGCCACATGGCGGCGATGGAATCCCAGACAATGGATTTTCCGGACACTTCTGCGTACACTTTCTTGGCAGCAGTACGCATCGATCCATGCAGCCAGACTTATTGCATCAGGTGATGGTTTACACGGCGGCTGGAAAAAGAGAGGCGTTTTTACATAGCTTGTCGCCCGAGATGCTCTCGGAACTATTTATTGGAGCATTGTCTCAGCGAGATAATAATTTACTTATAGCAGTGTCTGAAGGTGCACATTCTGAAACGGTAAACTACTTTCTTAAGCAGATGGAGAACGGAACGACATATCGGATGATGAAAAGAAAAGAAATTCCCGATCCAGACAACAGGCATCGATTAACTACAGTCTTAGAACTACCTGTTTTCATGAAACAGAAGAACATGTCGGAAAAAAGCGTAGCCATTCGATTTGAATTTGCAAGGGAATCGGTTCTTTCTCCATGGAAAATAAGGAATGTGAGCCCCAGAAAGAAATGAAGAGAGCGAACTGCGCTCTCTTCAACTGTACTGATTTTTTTATGCAATCTAACCGTTCGATTTTAATACTAATTAACCATGTAAGCGGATCAGGTCTATACATATCATAAATTTCATTTGTTCAGTTCTCCAGTTCGAGTGGCATGCTTTTTCCGTATGATACGAATCGTACTTAGTATAATGAGTGATACAATAATGCTGCCGATTTGCATCATGCCGATAGCGAATAGACCGGTGAGTCCAGGTTCTGATTCTTGGTAGGTTAAGATTGGTGGCACTCTATATTGATTCGGCCAGATGACAAACCGCAAAATTTCTAAATATGTAAGGTGAAAACCAATTGACGCCCAGAGGCTTCCGGTCCATAAACGAAGTAACTGCAAGCCTATTCCAAAACAAAAAATGATAACGATATATGAGATGTCAAGCGATACTCCGGGTGTAAGTCCTACGAACGCTTGAATTAGGGCAACCGCTGTCGTGAGGCATACAAATAGCATTGTTTGAAGGAATACGGACAGCCAAGCTGGAAATCGATGCCGTAAGACGTCATACAGAAACCCTCTTAACCCTAGCTCTTCTGGCAAAGCTTCATAGAAAACGGCAAAACAAACATTGATGAGCAGCGCAGCAACCCACTGATCAGGGGTGTGCCATTTTTCTATGACAATCAACCCTTGAGAACTGGCAATAATGAGAGTCAATGCAGCCAAAGCAATTGCCAAGAGAGCCCCCGTAATAAAGTGATATCCCCTTTTCCAGGAATATACCGGCGTCTTGGGTTTCACACCAGTCATTCGATAGAGACGCTGATATAAATACAAAATAATAGGAACAATGAGCCCGCTCATTACAAGACCTTTAACCACATATTGAGCATACATTGATGGGCCGAACAACTGTACAGTAACATCACCGGAAGATGAAGCTAGAAACAGAGCACCGACTAATGTTGCCCATCCGGCGAACAATAAACCTAACCATTTCATATTCTGATTTTCTCTCTTTATCATTACATTACAGTCCTTTCATTCCTAACATAAGTCGATTTATTTTCTGAAAAAAATACTCTTCATCGCGCCTATTAGCGCGGGCAGCAGTAAGGTTACGATTAAAAATGCAGTAATGACATTATTTATCGGTAAGTTATACGGAGTGAACCATTCTGTAAAAAGTTTAGAGTTCAAAATTCTGCCCATGATCGTTCCTGGATTGATTTCTCTGTTCGGGTTCCATGAAAATCGATCACAGGCAATAAAATAGAGTTGCGCAACAAGAAATCCCACAAGGGGCATTACCCAGCCTTTTATTCGACTAGGACGACCTTTTTGAGTATGCATCCTGTCCTATCTCCCTTTTTCGTATATCTTTTGATCATGCAACAGTTACGAACTCTTATAATTCCTTTTTCGTAAACAGAGCTGCAGCTATAAAGTAGGAAGCAATGAACAGCAATAAGATGCCGATCAGGATCAAATACAAGATTGGGTTACTATGTAATCCGTGCTCGTTGATCATTTGCATAAATATTGCCGTAGGCTGTGCCAGTGCAATTAGGATTAATGTGAACACCCCTTGAATAATAGACGTTCCTTTCTTACTAAGCGTATAAAACAGCGGCAAATAAATGGAAGCAAGGGCTAGCGTGATGGCTGCTGGTCCTAGTATATCCATGACCGTTAATTCTGGTTTGTTAAATGCCGGGAATACAGTTGTAACGAACAAGTGAATGCCATAAGATGCTAGGACACTGACAAGGCTAATAATAATGCCCGTTATGTATTTCGCTTTTACGATATTTTTACGGCTAATCGGCAGCGTGACCAGAAAATTGTGGTTATGATTCTTTATATCGATCAGCGTAGCGTGACTAAGCGTAGCGAAAGCCGTATAAATACCCACAAGGTGAACAGAGGATGAATGCCTTGGTATAAAAACAACACTGAATACAACAAAATACATGAGAGGTGTCCACAGCGAGCTCTTCAAAGCGATGAAATCTTTCCGAAGCAAGTTAAGCATGTACGCGTCCCCCCTTGGTTGTGAAATACACGATGTCTTCTAATGATGGTTTGTTGAGAACCGCATAATTTCCGAATAAATGTTCAGCTTCCTGCCGATTATCTACTAAGCCCTCAAAACCAACGGCTGTCTCACGAATTCCGATAAATTTTTTTCGAACATCGGAATCTAGCAGTTGGGAGTCACCTTTCACGATTACGTATCTATCGAGTACATCATCTTTCGCTTCATTGAATACGAGCTTTCCGCGATTGATGAAAGCAATGTAGTCGGCAATGCGATCCAAGTCTGTCGTGATATGAGTTGAGAAAATAATCGAATTTCGCTCGTTCTGCATCATGTCCGCAAGAATATCGAGCATTTCCCTTCTAAACACAGGATCTAGCCCGGAGGTTGGCTCATCCATGATGAGGAGCTCTGCCTCATGTGAAAAAGCAACGGCAAGGGCAAACTTCACTTTCATCCCCTTGGATAATTGTTCAATCTTCTTATTCGGGGACAGCTCGAACCGTTCCAGATAGTTGTTAAACTTCTGATCGTTCCATTTCTTATAGAAAGGCGCGATCACCTTCTTCATGTCACGAATCGTAAGGTGATCATAATAGAAGCAATCGTCTGACACGATGCCGATGCGCTGCTTGATGTCCACTTCTTGTGCAGGCATATCGCAGCCTAGTATCTTTACGCTCCCGGAGTCAGGGCGAGTCATGCCGAGCATCATTTTGATTAAGGTGCTCTTCCCAACTCCATTCGGACCTATGAGCCCGGTAATGTAGCCCTGCTTCACATCCAAAGATACCTGATCAATTGTAAATTCAGGATATGTTTTCGTTAAATTACGTATCTCGATTACATTCATGGTGTGTGCTCCTCCTCGAACAATAGCTTCATATGATCGATCACATCTTGTTGACTCATGCTTAATTCCTTACTTTCACGAATGATCTCTATCATTTTTTCTTCTAATTGTTTCATACGCTGCTCCCGAATGAAGTCTTTATTGGCACCTGATACGAACGATCCCTTCCCTACCACGGAGTCGATCAGTTTCTCTTTCTCCAGCTCTTCATACACACGCTTGGTTGTGATGACGCTGACCTGCAAATCCTTAGCCAGCTGCCGAATGGAAGGAAGACTGTCACCTGCACACAATTCCCCGCTCAGAATGCTCTGTCTGATTTGGTTCAATATTTGCATGTATATCGGATCGCTCGAGGCGTTGGAAATAATAATTTTCAGCTTGTATCACCTCATTGCTGTTAATATCCATATAGTGTACATATACAATATATACACTGTTGCAGTAAGTGTCAATAGAGTATTTAGTGTATATATATATTATATACATTCGTTACCCTGCAAACAGAAGGGATGCCTCGAAGGAATTAATCGACTATTTAGAAAAGAATGTGGTGAAATAATAAAACGGCCGAGCGTCAATATCGACTGCTCGGCCGTTTTTGCTGTGAAAGGCATAATTTTTCGAGTTCAGTTGTTCAATGCAGGAAATTGGTCACCCTACGATGAATTTGTTCCGCTTTGCTACGCTCCTTGGTTATCGTTGATGAGTGATTTCGCTACTGTGTCCCAGCGCCACGGTACAGATTGCCCTGTCAGGTGAACACCACCAAGCCACATATCGATGCCGTTCAGAGCTACCCGGTCTGCTTGACCTTCCAGAACTTGTTTCCCCTCTTTCGTTAACGCCACCGTACGTTCACGGAATGAAGGCGGTGTGCCTTGGAAGTTCGGGAAGGTCTCTACTCCCTCAACATGCAGAAGCGGATGGGTACCGCTAGTCAGCTTGTCCAACACATGCCAGTATTGCAAATCCCCCATTCCAAGTTCATGCAGCCTATTGCAGACATGCTTAAATAATTCATACGGAGAAGCAATGCCACAATCAATCTGCTCCAATGTGAATTGCTCGACAATGCCGAGCCCATTGTGGACAGATGGGAAAAGGGCAAGATGCTGCTGGAATGCTGCATTCGCATAGGGCAATGCCGACGTATCCTCTCGCAGAAGCTGTACGAGCTTGCTAGGATCAGGAGACGTATAAGCCTCCCATAATGCTGACCCTAGATCGAGCTGTTCACGACCGACAGTTTGCCACGTCCCTGATAGTGACGCCAACTGCTCTTCATTTAATTGGCCGAGCCCACGGAATAATTCAATGCCTGGGAATGACCCAACGCATAGCAAACTTAGTTTCGTATGTCCAAGCGGCCGCTGTGCAAACCAATGGAGCAAGTAGCAGAGCATTGTCTGGTCAAATAAATCATGCTCGAACCATAATACCACCTCTTCATATTCGGAAAAGCGAGTGATCTGCTGTTCTTGTTCGCCAGAGAGACGTGTGAATTCTGCTGCGGGAATGCCGAGCGCCTGCTCCAAGTATTGAGCCCGTACTCGCCTATTGGAGGCTTCTGTGGGATTGGCGAAGTTCGGTCCTTCCGAATAAACTTCCCTCCACACGAGAATATCCCCTTCTGGTATAACCTTACGCAATGTGTTCGCTACGTGATCTCCGTTTACAATATGCAGCATATGTTGTCCCCCTTCATATAAGCCGTTGCATACATGGGCAAAATCAGCAACTGGCAGGATTCCTTTTAGTTTGCGTCGTGCGTCGAATAACCGTTTTTTCAATACAGGGATGGAAATGCCTAAGTACGCAGAGATTTCCTGTAATGAATAGCCGTAAAAATAAAACAACTGGACCGCCACACGCATATTCGATGACAAGGACGATACGGATTCATGAAGCAGCAGTCTCAGTTCTTTTTGCTCGACAATGTCGGGGATGCTCTTCCCGCTTTCGGCTAAGCCGATCATATCATCCAACGGGACAGACGGATGACGTTTGCGCCGAAGAATGCGGTTTGCTTGGCGAACGACAATCACCTTGAACCAACCCGGGAATGCTTCGGTTTCATGCAGCTTATCGAGGTTAATGAATGCTTCCGCGAATGCTTCCTGCACGGCATCTTCCGCCAACTGAACATCTTGCAGCCGTTCATAGGCTACAGCATAAGCCATTGAAGTGAACTGTCGGACGATGGGATCGAACGCTTCGCGGTCTCCTTGCTTCGCTGCCTCTATCCAATGGTGCACGCCCCCAACTCCTTTCTATCTATCCATCTATACACTAGTGCCATGTAACGACCAAAAGGTTACTTCAAATGAGATATATCCATCATAAATTCATGAAACTATGGTTCATTCCCTACTCGTATATGTTCGTACGTAATGAAAGCAAAACATTATAATCCCGATTGTAAAAGAAAGAAGACTACCGTTTCAAGAGTGAATGGCAGCCACTGGGAAACGTCAGCTGAGGAACGAAAAAGTAGAAGTCCCAAAATTAAAAATCCGCCTATCCTCAGACAGGCGGGAACTATAGACTTTCGTAGTCATCTTTAACTTCTTTAAGCGAAGCATTTTAAACCCTGATGATCAAGGGATAAAAACTATCTAAGTCAGCTAATTAAGTCAGCTAATAATGCTGTGTTCTCTTCTCAGACACTTTTGTTTCAAAAGCAGTGCATGACGTATAACAGTTCTGCAGAGTCTTGCTCGTTGCAATGAAGATTCTTCAGCGAAAAAATCATCATTTGAGCTCAACTCCAGCAGGGCTGCTTTGGCCGCATCCAAAGCAAGTTCTTCCTCTTGCAGCAGATAATGCGCTACTTGATACCCGTACGTCTCCACCCCTCTTAAAACATGTACTTTATGCCCAAAGCTCACCGTTCGATTCATCGGGCTGTACCTCTTTTCTAAATAGCCGTCTCTCGAATATTCAGGTTATTTAGCCGCAGGAGTCCCAACTCTTTATCACGTTCAGATTCAGGTCCTTCGTAGGTTACTTGACCCACGTAGCGTGTTTTTCCATTGGATGCATCCACAATCACTACGAGATGTGTTGAGCCTTTCTTCATCAAGATGCTGACTCGATTATTAGTTTGAACAACCGTTTGTATCCTATCAGCGCCAAGCTCAGAAGCTTCGATTTTAACATAATCTCGCTCTTCAAGACCTGTGCTTAAGTTATAACGTGATAACTGAATTGCATTTTCATCGAAATTTGCGTAGACCAACGAATTGCTCTCTAGATAATAGGGCTTGTTAGAATTAATTTTCTGCTTTGGGTCTAGCTGCTTTGGGTCTGGCAAGGCAGACAGCTTGCCTGTTCGATATGAATAAACATAGAGATGAACGGCAATGGGATCAGAAGAATACGTATAATCTCCTCTCGATGTGACCTTATTCTCTTGAACTTGAAAGACTGTATATTCATTCGGAGCAATGTAATTACTTAATAAGCTGACCTCAATTTCTATATCTTTATTTGCGCTATTCTTCTTCCAATGGGTTACTTGCTTACCCTCTATGAGTGTGCCGCTCTTCATGTCCAGCACATAGTCAAAATATTGCGACGATTCATCCCTCTTATCCTGCATGATTAGTACATGAAGCTGATCATTGATGCGTTGTACATCATTGACATAGATATAATCAAATGTACTGTCAGTAGGAATTTCTGTGACATACTGCTGCTCCTCATTCGTCTTCAGATTCAACAGGTCAACATGCAGCTGATATTGCTTCTGTGGGGACTGACCTTGAACGATATTTCCTTTGGCATAAATCAACCATTCAGCATCCTTATAAAATCCATTAGGAACACTCTTGCCCCGCATAAATTGACGATGATCCCGAATGAGCTGCCCCATGCCTTCTGAAAAATCCCTCCATGATCGTACGGAAAAGATCTGATCGCGAAACGTCTCCCGACTCCGATATTTGCTTCCTTCCATATTAATGGATAATGATTCTGATCCTATTCCTCCGTAATTACCGGAAAGCTCGATACCCGCTCCCTCCTTCCGGTCGCCTTGAACCGTTACAAGCTTGTATGCCGGCAGATGATCCGCCGCACCGTAAGTATAATAGGTACACAATATCCCTAACGTACAAAGTCCGAGAATGATCGAAAATAAGTAACGTTTCATCTTAATCCTCCTTTACACCGTGATCTTCTTGCGAAGAAGCCAGAATCCGAGCCAGCCGGAGATCACGGCAACGAGCAAGCAGACACCAAGCTGCATTCCGTATATTTCATTCGAATACCAATATTCATCCATGCGTAGGAAAGACACTGGATACACAGCCGAAACTACACAACCTGCGAAATACGCAATTGCGTATAGAACACCGATCCTCCGATAGCTTCGCTCAAGTAGAACCGCAGTAAAGATAACCATTACAGCAACGATGCCTAAACCATAGTAATATATAAATTGCTCAAACTGTGTGGGCAGTAGCATTTTTAATGCATCATTCATCGAAATCGCTTCGACGAATGTCGAATCCGTCCGCAGTTCTGCCGGAACCATCGCCTTGAAGATCATATTCTCACCGACGAGCAGCACCAATTGAAATGCAATCATACTAAATACAAACATAATAATAGCTGTAAGCTTCGATACGTATAGCAGCCATCTCTTCGATGGAAGCATCAGCAGCCGATAGATGAACGTCGATCGCCCGAACCAATCCCGATACCAGATAAGGAGGGTATATAACACCAGAACCGTTATGCTAAGCAAAATCGGAAGAATGAACCATTCCTTTGTTTTGATGATAACCCATGGGAAGGTTAGGATCTCGGGTATACCCATGCCAACATAACCCAGTCCTTTTTCCGCTTTGATCGATAATGTACCCTTGATTGTCAGAATGAATGAACTGAACTGACAGACCATCGTCACCACCATTAAGGATGCCAAAATATATCGGAATCGATGGATTTCCATATGAACCAATTTCAAATAACGATTCACCCCATATACACCTCCCTCATCACGTCAATAACGGATTTCCCTTCTGTCGTACGCATTTCCTCGCAGTCAAACGCAAGATGAACCGTCCCATTCTGCAGCAGAACCGCCTTATCGATCAAATGCTCCATATCATCTATTTCATGTGTCGTCAGCAGCACGCCCCGGTCCTCGATAAGATCCGACGAGAATACTTCAGCAATGATCTCGCGACTAAACATATCAATGCCTGAGAATGGTTCATCCATTAAGATATAATCCGTATCTTGCGATAAACCAAGCAGCAGACTATATTTCGCAGCAGTCCCTTTGGACAGATTACCTACGCGCTCCGACCGATCCAACTTGAAAAAATTCAATAATTCCTTCGCTCGCGCCTCATTCCAATTCCGGTAGAAATCTTTCATAAATTGCATCCCGTCGGACAGCTTCATTCCCATTGGTACTGTCGGATGATCGGGTACAAAAGCTACCTTCTCATATATCGCTGGCCCAACAGGGTTGCCATCAATGCGAATCATGCCGCTCTTTGGCGGGGTAAGTCCCATAATTGATTTCAGAATCGTGGATTTCCCAGCTCCATTGATTCCGATCAGGCATGTAATCTGCCCTTTGTCAGCTGTGAAGGATATACCGTTCAGCACCTTGCGCCAACGATAGCGCTTATGCAAATCGACAACCTCAATCATCAGAGTTCCTCCCCTTCTTCCTGATTCGTACGCGCACGTTCCTCTACATACTTTGCCCGGACAAGATCCAGCAGTTCATCGACAGGCACATCAATTCTCCGTACCGACACCACAAAAGCCTCTACTGCACCTTCTATAAGTTCCGAACGAATTGCTCGCAAAATATCCGCATCCTCCGTAATCCGACTCGGTGAGTTCCCTTCCGTTATAATCAACCGCTGCTCCTCCATTTCCTTGTAGGCTTTTTGCGCCGTATTTGGGTTTATTTTGAGCAATGCTCCGAGCTCTCTGCGGGAAGGAATAACCTGCCCTGCCTTTAATCTGCCTGTTGCGATCCGCTCCTTGAAATGCCTTACGACTTGCAAATAGACAGGGTCACGGTTATTAAAGACCACACTCGTCCACCCTTCATTCATCTCTATGATCACCCCTCGCATTTATCGCCAAGTGTGTGTACTATGTGGTTCATACACTTCATGGGTGTATTATGCCCTTAATACACAACAACTGTCAATAGTAGGATTTTTTTTGTTTTCACTATCAAAACCTCGTATATAAAAAAGAAGCCAACTCCTTCGTCTCGGAATGGGCCTTGTTGATAGGTTTATTATTTCGAAAAAGAATCGTGGTTGGCGAACTCATCACTCAAAATATGATGAATTCAATCTGTCTTCAAAATGAAACGTATAGTTATTGTCGATCCGAATATACCCGAGTATGCAATTATGTCTGTCTCTCCGGAACACAGAGGAGTAATTCTGGTTATCTCTGTTCCCTTCAGCCACTGCAATCGCCTTCTCTTCACAAGCGAGTACGACTCCAATATGATCGTGCGGCTTTTCGGACAACAGCTTCTCATAGATGACGATATCCCCTCGCTCCGGTGTGAATCCTTCTTGTCCATCACGGTAGAAAAATCCGGTCTCAGGCAGCTGAGACCACTCCAGCCATGCACCTACCCCAGCCAATCGATAAATGCCATTGGGATATCGTATCGGCAAGGCGAATCCAGCTTGTCTACAGCAGTAGTATACAAATGCAGCACACCAGCTAGCTCTGATGTCTTGATAGATGTTCGTATCTGGCCAATACTTGCAGATCTCTCTGTAGTACTTATCTCCTGGCACACCAATAATGTTCTGTCCTGCGAGCGATTCAGCGATGTCAGCCAGCATTTGACGTTTGTCTGTGAAATTGCTTGTTTTAGGAAATTCCGTGCTCGTATTATTATGAGGTGTCTCGTAGGAATATGGAATCGCCAATTCGCCTAATACCTGCTGAAGTCTGTGTGAATCTCTCGAATCAACTTGGCTGTTCGGGGTTTGGAAGTATTTTTGCAGTACAATCGCATCTTTTATGACTTCTTCGTATGCTCCATGACGTTGATGTCGATCATCATGATAATAGATGGCACTTAGAATGGTTGCTTGCTCTTCTTGAGAGAACAATTTAAGGTCACGGATCATTGGCCTCACGGCCTCTAAGCTGTTGGGGCCAGGGAATTCTTCGACACCGGTTTTGTAGAAATAATAATGGTGAAGCACACCCGCGATTGCGGCGAGTTCCGATTGCAGCCCTCTCTTTCTAGCAAGCATAGAAGCGAATGCAGATACGCCATACAGGCGTACAGCTGCATCCTGTTTCTGGACGGAACTGTCCATCGATTGCAGCAATCCATGGACGAGTACCTGAATGCTTTCGAAACGTGACACCGCATAATCATTGATTTGATGGCTATTCATCTACCGTTACCTCCCTATTCTTTTCATGCCGATCAGGACTGTTCTGATCGACACTCCATAAATTACGGGAAATTTTGTATAAAGTATAGACTTATAATTCGTCGTCAGTTACAATACTATTATGGATGTCGAAGACACCCTAGTTGTATTTATATATGCCAAAAATAGACATACAAACTGCTTTGCCATTGGCATCGCAGTTTTTTTATTTGCTGTTCCTTTCTAGTTGAAATGATCAATTATTTAGTAGTCCACGATGAAAGCTCATCCCCTTCCCTAATTGTTAGCACGAACCTACCCTCTTTTCGATTTGTTGCCAATGCTCGTCTCTCATTTTCGTATTTGGTACCTGAAAGATAGAAAGGAGAATCGTCCTACTCTATTTGAAAAAATATTTCGTCTTTTAAAAATATATTGAAAATTTTAATCGAAAGATAATATAATAGTTACCAATCCCCATATTATGGAATGGTGGTGATAAAGAAGGAAGCGCAAATGTGGATGCCAATTGTGTTTTGAAAGCGGTGTCATCTTGTCTTAGTGATTATCATTTTGGGAGGGAAATAATTGAAACGACTTCAAACAATCCAATGGAAAAAGCTATCGCTCACACTCACTGTCGCCTCATTGGCGGCCGCAGGATTTGCGCCTGCGTTGCCTGCTGCATACAACAGTGTACCGTCTGTCTATGCAGAGCAAGTCAAGTCGAATTCGCAGCAGCTGCAACAAGCCTTCGAATCTGCAGCGAAAGAGTTCGGAGTGCCTGTGAACATTCTGATGTCCGTCTCCTACAACCTTACACGGTGGGAGCATCATAATGGCGAACCAAGCACATCTGGTGGCTTCGGCGTTATGCATTTGACCGACATACCGATGCCGAAGCAGCAGCCAGAGGAACAGAATGCAACCGCTGACCAAGGCAGCACATCGGATTCGCTTGATGATCCAAGCCATCATACTCTTGCTGCAGCATCTCAACTCCTGAAGGTAAATCCAATCTTTCTGAAGAAGGATCCAGTAGAGAACATTCGAGGCGGAGCTGCGCTGCTGGCAAAATATGCGAAGGACATTGCAGGCAAACTGCCGGTAACAGAATCCGATTGGTATGGTGCTGTTGCCAAATATAGCGGCTCTCAAGAATTGTATTATGCACAGGATTTCGCCGATCAAGTGTTCCACACGATACAGCAAGGGATCGCACGGCAAACTCCGGAAGGTCAGGCGCTGCGCCTCACATCCAAGGAAGTAAAGCCAAACCCAGCCACTTTACAGAGTCTGCAACTGCATTCAACCATTTCAAGCAGCGCTGATTGCCCTTCCCAACTTCCTTGCAGGTCTATTCCTGCAGCCTATCAGCAGAACGGGGATGACCCGTCAGACTATTCCAACTATGATCTTGCAGACCGTCCTAAATTCGGGCCAGATATCCGTTTTATTGTCATTCATGATACGGAAGAAACATATCGAGACACCATTGGTATCTTCGCAAATCCGAAAAAGAGCGTGGCCGCCCACTATGTTGTTCGCTCATTTGATGGCGATGTAACACAAATGGTCAACAACAAAGACGTGCCATGGCATGCAGGCAACTATTATTTCAATATGCACTCCATCGGCATCGAGCATGAAGGCTATGCAATGGAAGGAGCAACCTGGTACTCCGAACGGCTTTATCGTTCTTCTGCCGCACTCGTCAAGTATTTGGGAGAGAAGTATGATATTCCACTGGATCGAGCGCATATCATTGGGCACAACGAAATTCCGGGGCTTACTCCGAAGCGAACACCGGCAATGCATCAGGATCCCGGTCCATTCTGGGATTGGGAGCATTATATGGAGCTGGTTGGAGCACCGCTTGGCACCATGCGTAGTCTCAAGGACATCGTGACAATCAAGCCTAATTTTAAGAGTAATTTACCTGAAGTTCAGGATGCTCCTCTCCAGCCGACGAACTTCGTTTATCTGTATAAGGAGCCGGAGTTTGATGCGGATTTGATTGATGACCCAGCCCTTGCCGTTCAAAACAAAAAAGACGGATTGAGCATAGGCGCTAAGGCTACGACAGGGCAAACCTTCTCGCTCGCAGGTGAGCTGGGGAACTGGACAGCAATCTGGTACGGTGGACAGAAGGCATGGTTCTATAATCCGGCAGGAAGCAATGCGGTAGCGGGTTCAGGAGAGCTCATTACTCCAAAAGCGGGCGCAGCTTCTATACCCGTTTATGGTGCGGCCTATCCAGAAGCGGCAGCATACCCTGCCGATGTAAAGCCGAACGAACTCGTACCGCTGCAGTACACAATTGCACAGGGACAATCGTATGTTGCCGTCGAGAAAGTCAATGGCGATTATTACGAAGCCCCAGTATTCACGAAGGATCCTTATGCGACGAATAAGCACATTAAAGGCAAAGAGGCATTCTATCGCATCTTCTTCAATCACCGCTTCGCCTTTGTGAAAGCTTCTGATGTCGAGAAGGTGCGGTAACAGGCTCTCATATCATTATTGGTACTCAGAAATATCCCCAAGTTCCTGTCAATTAAAAATGACAAGGACTTGGGGACACAAAATAAACTGACCCATTTATTCAGAATACGGATAGATAATCTGATGACCTGATTCATCTAAGAAAGTTTGGGAATCAGGTATCACAATTTTATTTGCTACAACCTCATCATCACCGTCACACGCTCGGTCTTCGTTTCGACACCCGTTTCGTTCCTTGCTTCCCCTCCTCTTGGGTAGCTGCCCATTTTATAGGGGCAAGTGCCCTTTCCCCAATCTCAGCATATTGTGAATTATGCCTTGCGGTAGCTTCCAAGCGAGCTTTGCCAGAAGAGGATTCACGATGCAATGCCCCTCAAAAGATTAGGAGGAAAACTATGTTATACCATCAACCTTACGTTCAGAACCCGGCCGACGTGCAGAATTCCAATCCGTCCGAGCAAGCATTTGAGCAGCAATCGAATAATCAAATAAGACCTCGCGACGACGGTTATCAAACGTTACACTATCCTTGGTGCCATATTCCTTATCATCACGGATACCACCCCGGGATGTGTCACTATTGTGGTAACGAGCATCAAGCTGTAATGGCTCATCCCTGTGAGAATATGCACTCACCTGCGAAGTTTCAGCCCCAGAAGCATGAGCAGCACCCCGATATGGTTCACCCCTGGGAGCATGAACACTGTTCTTGCATGATGCATCCCTGCATGCATCATCCATGGGATCCGTATATGGATGACCACCTCCATCCTTATCTGTATTCAGGGTGGGACTGTTGCGAGTTCGATCACCATCATGATTGGTTTCATCCATGGGATCATACCCACATGCATTGCCATCATCCGTGGGATAACTATCATTGCTAAGAGAAGTCCAGTCACCCTTTCTTCAAAGGGTGGTTTCATCGCTGAGGACATGACCGCTCGCGTCAATGTCATTAGCGATGATTTTTTTTAACGGCTCAAGCTGCCCACCAATCGCAATCGTTGACGGTAGGGACCGACCGGTATAAAAATCAGTCCCGTTTCATCTCGGGAAGCCGTCCTGTAAAGCGCATCGCTGGAATTGGCGTCAAACCCGAGAAGGGGACGCCCTCCCATCCCGAGAGCGGATGCTGCCAGCAATAATCGGTGCACGAGCATCCCGGCCTCCATTTGCTGTATGCGGTATCCCCGCTTGCCGAGCTGCGATTGAAAGAAACTCCTCTTCCCTGCCACATGAAAGCTGAGCGGTACTTGAAACAAATTGATATTGGGAAGTGACATTCCCTCCTGCATCCGTTGCCGGTGATCTCCAAGGCAAACCGACTGCAGCGCATGCGCGGCGCTATCGTACCGATAAGCGCCATCCGGAACGTCTTCGACCCCGTAGAAGCAGCCGTAAAGACATACACGGGGTTCCGGCCTCTCCTGCGGGCCATCCAGGTCGTTGCGATACGTGAAGGAAGCCGTCGCTTCCTGAAGCAGAGATGCAAGCCGCGAAATACCGATCGGCTTCCAGACAAATTCCGTCTCAGGTGAGAAACGGTTGCGACAAACCGCCGCCAAATCATATGATAAGCGGTCTGCAGGCGGCAGAGGCAGTGCGGGCGCTTGATTTGGAATTGCTTGCTCATCCTGCCGGATCTGTTGAAACAATCGCGCCGAATCAAATCGGGACGCATCGCTCATCCGGAGCAGCATCGGATAATCCGCGTTCCTCCGCGACTTTACATCGTGATCATGATTAACCGGCGACAACTCCCGGCACAGCTCGGAGGCGGGCACGATGTCCATATCCTCGTTCCCACTTTCCATCCATCGGATCGCCGGGTTCACCGATAACGGGATTACCGCATACACGCTCTCCTCTTGTTCTGATAGTCCGAGCAGATGATTGATGGCTTGATCGAGAAATTGAAAATGCACGCCAGACGAAAATCCGAATCGTTTCGCGATTTCGAGCAGCTGTCCGATCAAAATACCGGCATCCAGTCCCTGAAGCCGGTAGGCGAAATTATTGTATTTATAAAAATTTTTCCAGTATACCGTAGATACGAACGCGGCTCCGAAGCAGCCGTTCGCGTCGCATCGATTTCCGAGCGACCTCGTCAAATAGTCATCGAAATTCCCTGTGCGCAGCAACGCCAACCGATGATGCGCCGCATCGTAATGATATACGCCTGCAGGCAACTCGCCAAGCTTAAGATAGAGATACAGTTCACTCGGATAGAGCCCGCCTCCGGAAGGAACGAAGCGCCGGCACATCTGCAAGACGCCTCCCGATTCTTCCGACGTATCCCGTTCCATGACGGATTGGGTCAATTGCGTAAGCCCGTATACATAGTAGAGGAAATGTCCAATATTGCGAAGGGTAGGCACATCGGGTGTATCCATTCCTTCGAGCGTTATCGGTACTTCCCTAGATAGTGGAAACATCGGCAAGTCACGATAAAGCTTGTAAGGAAGCGGCGCGTACTCCCAATCCGTCTCCCAATCCAAGGGCTTGACCTTATCCGGATCATATTGCAAACGGTTAAGAAAAACGTCCAGATTCATTAGACTCATCGCTTTCCTCCCTGGTTTAATCCGTGCCGTTCCTTATCCGTATTTATGGGAACGGGTGCGGATATGGATTAAGCTGCTCGGGTGACAAAGGCTCCGGCGAATAAGACAGCTCTGCAGGAATCCTGAGCACTCTATCCAGTCCCGTCAAACGGATGAGATGCTGCCCGAACGTCATCGGCAGCATGCCGGGAATGAGTACTTTCACGCAATGCAGTCCGTTGCGAAGCGTCTCCGGAGTCGTCTGGTCGACCACGATCACTTCGAGATTCAATTGGCGAAAAACAAGCAGCATGGCCTTCAGATCATCAGTCAGATCGGCGTTCCAGCTCGTCGGTTCAAATGCTTCCTCGAACGTTTGCATCGGACGATCGTCGTTCAGCAGAAAATCGAGCCTTTCCTCTGCCTGTTTCAACCCGTACAGCATGGAATGATCCTCCATCTGAACAACCTGGTACGGATCGTGAAGCATCCGTTCGTACTGCTCACGGTTTTCCTCGAATTTCTCGCTAACCGTGAGCAGCATGCCTGCCAGCTCGTGGATCGCGCTCTTTGCCGCACGGATCGGATCCGGATGGGCGCCCGCGGCGCAAATGAGGTTCACGCCCCGCTCTTTTTTATTCTTCGCGAGCGCCCACACGCTTGGTATTCCGTGCTCCATTGTCGATTTATACAAATACAGTTCATAGCCCGACACTGTCTCCAAACGCTCCGTCATCCAATTCAATTCCCGATCCTGAACAGAACGTAGATCCAGTCGAGGCAGGGGCAGACGAGCATACCAAGTCATGAGGAAAGAGTCGCGCTCCACCACTTCCAGCATCCCGTAGAAGATCGCCTCCTCCAGACTGCCGCCCAGCGCACAGCCATTGGAGGTTTCGTAGACGAATCCATGACCGCAGTCCGAGCTATAGTAAGCCAGCAGCTCCGGTACGAGAATCGGACGCTCCTGCAGAAACGAATAGCCCCATACCCAATCGATCGGCCTTTCGGGGTCGAATGACTTGAGCGGGAAGTCGGAGCGTTCGTACTGCTCCTTGGCATGCACGCCTACGCGGAGAGGATCGAGCGCCTGGTGCTGTACATTGCGGAAACTATCATGAACGACGGATCGTTTTCCACGAGGCGACAGACCGCAATAACGCTCTAGTCCCTCCAGGATGGCTGTCATTTCGCTATCCGCATAGGAGTGAGTCCGACCAGCGCAAGCCTCATCTCCGCCAAACAAGGGCAAATTGATGCTCGCATCAGCGAAAGGCGACACTAGGTCCACCATTTTTCCATTCAAAAAACCGGTCCTGGCATCCAGGTATTCTTTGGCTAAAACATCTTTCAGCTCATTCATCGAACGGCTGCGATACGTTTCGGTGCCGATTTTCAGGCTTGGCTTCAGCGCAATGCGGGCCAGCTCCTCATCGTCTTCTGGCAATCGGCCGCAAATTGGACATAGCGGAACGGGCAGGAAGAAGTGCAATGAGCTTTTCAACGTACGCAGATCGATCAAGTACATCCTGCTTTCCGTCTCCGGCTGCCCGCCCATCAGCATCTTCACGGCTTCAGCCGCAACAAGGCGCGCCACCTGCAATAATCCCGTGCGAGACGCCCAAGCATCCCGGGCGATTCCCCCATGAGATGCCAACTTCTGCTGCAGTTTCCACGATTCCCTACGGTCACTTCCCGCCATCAGGAGCCGGTTATCCGCGCATTGTGAGCATCCTTGCCTCTCTGGACGAACCAGTGGACCGACAATCCCCTCTCCGAATCCAACAAATCCGCGCAGCCAAGGCGTTCCCGACTGTCGGAACCGATCTTCTGCCGCAGAATGAACGGAAGGATCCCAAGCATCGTTCAACACCAGCGCCAAGTCTCCCGTTGCTGTTTCTCCAGACTCTATGTTCTTCTGCCGGATCAGTCGATAGCGGTCATCGGCAGACAATTGCTTGATTACCAAATCCGCGAGCTGTCCTTCCCCGATGACCGTCACAATCGCGCTCAATGCGTCTCCTCCTCTCGCAACGACACGCCAAACACGCCTGCCAGCTCTTCTTTCATGAATGGTTCTATCGACAAATCAACGATCGCGATCCGCTTACGGTTCCAGTGCAGAATCTGCCGTACGGACTGCATCATCATGCCGTATTCCGATTCATCGAAACCGGGGATCGTCAGACTCTGCGCCAAGGCATCTTCCACCATGACCGAAGAGCGTTCTAGGATTTGGCCTTGGATGTCCGCCGGATCGTTTTGGATTTTCATCAGCGCCTGTCTGAGCGCTTCTCGCAGTGCCATCGTGCGGTTGACTCCGACCCCGCCGTACCAGTAACCGTTCATACCGACCCAGATGACTGGGAAACCCGCCGCTTCTTGTCCCAATCCGATTACCGGGGTATCCTGCATCGTAGTCAATGTGCGCAAGCAATAGCGGCAAAATTCGTCTTCAACCTCGCTTAGTTTGATTGGATTAACGGAGGGTATGCTGGATTCGGAACGACTTTTCAGCTCCTCGAATAGACACTTCCGCAGTCCGCGAAGAACCGCTTCCGCAACTGTCTCTCCTGCTCCGATCCCTACATATTCATGGGGCTGCGACTCGATCGGGCTTGCGGAATCCGGATGCGTAGGACTGGCCTTCAGAACACCGGTCATTCGCGACACATACGCCTCGATGCCTGCCAAGCCTGCTTCCTTCCTTGCTTCATGATGCGTCATTCCCGAACAGACGATCTGCGGGAGAAGCTCGGCGGGGCCTTCCGTCAGCGGGTCGACTGCCTGGACGCGACACTGCGAGAGCGGAAGCTGCTTCGAGTCCCCTTCCTCCCAAAGGTGAAGAATGCCGGTCTCCGTCGAAGTCAAGCGATAGAAATAGGAGAAAAGTCGGTCTGATTCCTGCCGCTCCGTACATGGATCGATTGGAAGGTCGAATGGATCCGTTGGCTCGGCCTGACGAAGACCTGTGACTAGCGGATGAGGAAGTAACGAATGCCACTCGCCAACTAATGTTTCCGGATTCAGCAGAAACAGCTTTCCGTTCAATTCCGAAGCCGTCCCCGTAACGGTCTTAAACCATTCGAATACGAGCACATTCGCTAGCATGGCTTCCGGCGTGGTAGAGACCGTGGTCGGCCGATCCGCATCGCCAAGGGCGGTTCGGTGTATCCTGCGCCATGCGGATTCGAAGCAGACATCCGAATCCGGGTGCACCAACGGCCCTGCTATGCCCAACTGTGGCAAATAGATGGCGGGCAGCAGCACCTTCTTCGCGTCCCTGCAGGCCGCATGCAATGCTCTAAGCTCTCTGGGATCGTCACCCTGAGCGACATATAGAACGGAATCCGCCAACTGCACGACTTCTTGCCAATCGAGGAAGCCGTCATTAGACGGAAAGATCTCCTCCACCTCGATCTCACTGTCAGATAGACGCGCAGTCGCCGTCAGTTCGGAGATCCGCTGCCGATCCGTGGTCGCCTGGTTCGTGATCAGCATACGAAACCGGGGCAATCCGGATTCCAACATGGCAGCAACGAGCGAGACAAATATCGGGCCGGAACCGACCGCAATCGGATTAGCCTGGCGATAGGTTTGAAAGCGGTGAGCGCCCGAACCGCCCAAGCTATCCAGAAATTCGATCTGTGCAGCATATTTCCGTTCTACCGCTTCGGGTAGGCCGTGCGGTAGGTCTTGGCTGGAATCTCGGACAAAACCGTTATTGAGCAGCACTTCCGCGATTTCATAAACCCGTACCCTGTACGGTTCCGGCAGCCCGTCTGTCAGTTCCGACATGGAATAATCCCCACTCAACATGGGCATTAATTTTTCGATCCACTGATCAACCATGTCGCCTTCCATTCGGAACGAACCTGTATTGTTGCGAAAGTAGACGCCTCCATTCGAATCTGGAAGAAAGAAGGTATCCCCTTTCACTTTCAGACGCATAGAAGGATTCAAGTTTTTATTCCTCCTTAAGGTTTTGCCGGAGGCAAAACCGCATTGTATGCAGGCCTTCGGTTTTCCGCCATTTATAAGTTATGTAGAGCGTTTTGTCCGTCATGCCAGAAACTAAAAAAGGAACAGCCCCTGCAGGGCGAGACACTGCAGGGGCATACCGTTTGCGTATCGCCAAGGGAGCTTTTAGGTACTCAGCGGCAGCGAGCGCAGCTTCCGCAACGTGCGCAGCTACTGCAGCGGGCGCAATTGAAGCAGTTACTGCAACGTGCGCAGTTGAAGCAGTTGCTACAGCGAAAACAGTTGCTGCATGAACAAAACCCTACACAAAAAAAGCAAAAGCCAACACATAAGCGGGAATCCCCTGCTCCGTTCTGATTTTGCCCCGACGCAGACGTCATTCCCGTCGAATTGAACTTGCCGACATTCAAATTTTGCAGATCCTTCTGGAAATCGTTCATTTTATACCCTCCTTATCATTCATTTCACTGTACATGCATGAGACAGTTGTTAATCGAATATGTTTAGAGCTGGATCCGACCGGCATGCTGCCCATCATCCATCTCGACTAGATAATTTATGAAATTGGTTCCGCTAGTGTTCCTATGACATCTGCCCACTAAAATATGGTTATGTAAAGCCCCCTAATCCCCGAGCTCCACTATGAGCTTTTGGGATTTCGATCCTTCGGATTGGGCGTGATTCATAGATTCCCTCTTCGCTGGCATCGATTAAGGGAAACCATATAAAAAAGCCTAATTTCTCGTTTACAACACGGAGAAATTAGGCCTTTGCTAATTTATTCGTCGCCAAAGTGATTTTTACTAGTAACCTTATAGATCTTGAGAGTGAAGCAAGTACAGTTGTTTTGCTAAGAAAACTGGCGTGTAAGGCATGTCGTTGCGCAGCCAGCCCACAATGGTTCCAATTAAGGCAGAGGAGCCATGCCAAATGGCAATATCTTTTTGAATGGCTGTTCGATTATTCGAAGAGTCTGTCTCCTTATTCTCGAACTTCGCCGTAATGATCTCGGTAAGCATTTTTAATAGCCGATCGGTAAAAATAGGGGTTCTCCTCGACCCTAAAGTAATCTTATAAAATGGTGCATTTTCAGCAATATGCTCAAGCATCCCTACTAGCTTCAACCAATCGTTTTCTTCAGGACTACTAGGATGGTCAGGATTACTATTCATGGCACGCTGAAGATCTTCAATCATCTCGTCGGCCATCTTGTTCAGCATGTCCGGGATATCGCGATAATGAAGATAAAAGGTAACGCGGCTGATGGTCGCACGCTCCGCAATACCGCTGATGGACATTTTCTCAATCTCCATCTCCTGCAGCATATCAACAAAGGCATCTTTTATTAACTGCCTTGTACGGCGAATTCTTGGGTCTGTTTGAGGTCTGGAATTGTCCGGCATTCAGTTCATTCCTTTCCGATTCACAAGATAATAAACAATTTATAAATAATTTGCAGTAAATCTCCATCTTACTTTACACTTTGCAAGCCAAATGATAACTAATTTACATTTTGTGAAAATGCGTTGATTGATCGCCCTAACCTGTATAACTATAATCTATTTTATACAATGTTAATTATCTTACACATTGTAAATTAAGTCTATAGAGAAACGAAAGGTAGGAGTAAGTTGAGTAAACGCATGGAAACAACTAACGGTTCCGTAAAGAAGGGCACGATTATGTTTATCATGATCTTGGGCGCCTTTCTTACAACGCTAAATCAGACAGTCATGAGCGTAGCCATCCCGGAATTGATGGTTGACTTTACTATCGCGGCTTCCACGGCGCAATGGCTGACAACCGGCTATATGCTGGTAAACGGTATTCTAATCCCAATTACTGCTTATCTCATGCTGAGATTTACGACTCGACAGCTGTTTCAAGCTTCGATGGTAATCTTTCTTGTAGGTACAATTGTGTCCGCATTTGCAGCAAGCTTTCCCCTTCTCCTAACGGGGCGGATGATTCAGGCAGCAGGTGCCGGCATTATCATGCCGCTGCTTATGAATGTCATTTTGGTGCTCTTCCCTCCCGAAAAAAGGGGAGCAGCCATGGGAACGATGGGACTTGCCATTATATTTGCCCCAGCGATTGGGCCTACACTAGCCGGCTATATTTTGCAAAACTATAAATGGCAAACGATGTTCTACGGCATGATCCCGCTAGCCTTGCTCGTCATCATCTGCGGTCATATTTATTTGAAAAATGTGTCGGAGAAAGTCCGCACGAAAATCGATGTGCTAAGTGTTGTCCAGTCCACCATTGCATTTGGCACGCTGTTATATGGTTTCAGTGCTGCAGGAAGTCAAGGTTGGGAAAGTGCCCAGGTGCTGTTGTCTATTGCCGTCGGCATCGTGACCCTTGGTCTTTTTGTATGGAGGCAGCTCATTTCCCAGAGCCCACTGCTGGATCTTCGAGCCTTCAAGTACAATATGTTCACGCTCACAACCATCATTAACATCATGATCACCATGGTGATGTACGCAGATATGATGCTGCTTCCGCTGTACCTACAGAATGCACGAGGTTATTCAGCACTGGAATCTGGACTGCTCATGCTCCCAGGTGCGCTTGCGATGGGGCTGCTGATGCCTGTTGCTGGGCGGCTATATGATCGATACGGAGCAAAATGGCTTGCCATAACGGGGATGATCATAACGATTGCGGCCACTTCCGGTTTCGTCCAGTTGTCCGACTCAACTAGTTATAGCTATTTAATTCTGATGTCAACTATCCGTAGAATCGGAATGGCGCTGCTGCTGATGCCTATTCAGACAGCAGGTCTGAATCAACTGCCTTCTAGATTACACGCACACGGTACCGCAATATCCAACACGGTTAAACAAGTAGCGGGTGCTGTAGGGACTTCTCTTCTGGTCACTGTTATGACGGATCAGACCAAATCGCATCTTGCGGATATGATGGCCGCAGGTGGGACAACTGGTGCAGCTCAAAAGGATATGATCGTAGAAGCCTCTATCTTAGGGATCAACGATGCTTACGTTGTCATAATCGGAATTGGGGTTGTTGGTTTAATTCTCTCATTCTTTATCAAACGTACTTCTCGAACCCAAGAGAAAGCTCCAGAAGCTGTTTTGAAAAAAGTCGTTGTAAAAGAGGCCTGAGAAGAATACTAAGTAACTCGCTCATCATCGCTCTTCTGCCTAGCGAACCTTAAAGCATAGGTCTGCTAGTCGTGGCCTTCCACCAATTATATGTTAGGTTAATATCTATTAACTTGAACATAAACCTTATTATTCAAATTGGGAGGGAGTAACATGCAGAAAGAAATTATCCTTTCAGCTAAAATTACCCGGTTTCGATCAGCTGTCGAAGAGTTCAGCCCCTTTGAATGGTACAGACATCATTTGGAACATGAGCCGATTCACTACAACGAAGCTACGAATACTTGGAACGTGTTTCGGTATGAAGATGTCAAAAGAGTTTTGAGCGATTACGAGTATTTTTCTAGTGAGAGAGTCAGGACGACAATCAGCGTCGGGGCCGACAATGAGGTAGGCAGTACTCCTGAACGAATCAATTTGAGCTCGGATCCCCCGCTGCACCGCAAAAGCCGCAGTCTGTTATCCGCGGCCTTTACACCTAGAAGCTTAAGCTTGTGGGAGCCGCGAATCCATCAAGTGGTTGGTAAGCTGATTAAGGATATGGGAGACGAGCCGATCATTGATATCGTCAGGAGCTTTACCAGCGCGCTGCCGACGATCGTTATTGCAGATTTGCTTGGTGTCCCATCGGAGGATCGCTTCCTCTTCAAGGAATGGGTGGATCATCTGTTCCTTCCGTTCCCGATCGACAACATTGAGGATATACAAGAATTGAAACGGGCAGCGGCGCAGAATTATTACAACTATCTCTACCCGCATGTGGCTGCCAAACGAACTCATCTCACCGACGATATTATCTCGGACTTGATTCGGGCAGAAGTCGACGGCGATCGATTAACAGATGATGAGATTGTCCGTATGACCATGTTCATTTTAGGAGCCGGCATTGAAACGACAAGTCATTTACTAGCGAACACGTACTATTCGTTTTTGTATGATAACGGTCAGATCTATGCTGAGATACAGGCCAATCGTGAACTTCTTCCGAATACAGTCGAAGAAATGCTTCGTTACCGCTTCCATGTTACCAGGATGGATCGGACGGTGAAACAGGATAATAAAGTGCTTGGCGTAGAACTCAAAAAAGGCGATGTCGTCGTCGCCTGGATGAGCGCAGCCAATTTGGACAAGGCGGTGTTTGCGGATCCGTTTACACTGAACATTCACCGTCCAAATAACAAACAGCATTTAACCTTTGGAAACGGTCCTCACTTCTGCCTCGGTGCTCCACTCGCACGGCTGGAGGCAAACATTGGTCTGAGGTTGTTTATGGATCATTTCCAACGTATTGAGCCGGTTCCCGGATTCAAATTGGAGGAAAATCTGACGCCTTTTGCCGCTGGGCAGACGCTGACTCATTTACCAATGCGTGTACAACGCTGGTAGCCGATTCAGCGATTAGATATCGGATTATTCTATCGGCGCAGTCTGTTGATCTTGAGTTCGACTGCGAATGCCTAATTCGAATTGTTCTATACCATATTCACAAAAAAACGCCAATCGATGTGAAACTATCGATTGGCGTTTTGATGCTGCGAGATCGGCTCAATTTCAACACGTAATGTGAGGCTCATCAATCGGCTGTTCAGGCATCTTAAAACTGGATGATGCCCCGTTCAACCGCTACAGCGACTGCTTGAGATCGGGAATTCACTCCTAGCTTGTTATAGATGCTCGTCAGATGAGCTTTGACCGTACGTTCGGAAATGCCCATATCGCCGGCTATTTCTTTGCTGCGATAACCCCGCGCAATGGCCTGAAGGACGATTCGTTCCTTCTCGGATAGCACCGTTTGTTCTGTGGACGGATCTCGCTCATCATGGCCTCTATTCCTTGCCGCGAATACTCTTTCCATAATTTCAGGCTGCAGCAGCGTATCGCCACGAACCGCGGATTCGATCGTTCGGAATAAATGATCTCTGCCGGTATCTTTCAGGAGGTATCCTTTTGCCCCCAATTCCAGCCCGCTTATCATCAGCTCATCTTCATTATAAGTCGTCAATATAACGACGGGGATATCGAAGTTCCTTTCTTTTAGCTCCTTCATCGTCTCCAATCCGCTCATTTGAGGCATATTTAAGTCCATCAAAATGACATCGGGCGTAAGAGATTCCAATAGTCGGAGAGTCTCCAATCCGTTCTCTGCTTCTCCTACGACTTGAAAATTATCGTTCGTCTCGATCATAAACTTGAGCCCTTCTCTTACTACAAGATGGTCGTCGACGATAAGTACGTTGTAAGTCATAAGCTCTCTCCTTTTTTCTCAGGTGTATCTATCTGAATCAGCGTTCCGCGAGGAATATTATTCGTAATAATAAGTGTTCCACCTAAGATGCGAACTCGCTCTTTTATGCCGATTAATCCATAATGTCCAGTTAAGGAATTCTTTTGACTCCAAGCAATTCCTATCCCGTCGTCTTTGATTTCCAACTTCATGTTCCTGTCCTCTATTCGAACATATAGCCACACATGATTGGCTTCCGCATGTCGGGCAACGTTCGTTAAACACTCGCCTATAATGTAAAGTCCATGCTCCATCATCAACTTAGGTATGCTTCCCTTCATGTTCATATCAAGAAGCACTTGAATGCCGGTGGCATTCTTAAACCGTTCTACCTCGTTGCGAATCGCATCCGAGAAGTCGACGGTTGCAAACGTTTTGGAACGAAGATTATCAATCGCCAACCTTGCTTCCGATAACGTTTTCTTCGCATGAACCATGGAATGTTGAACGATTTCTTGTGCTCTTTGGGAGTTGCCTTTCGTCAAATGTGCATCGACAGCATCCAGCTGCATAATAATACCCGCTAGACCTTGGGCCAGCGTATCATGCAAATCCCGAGCCATTCGTTGACGTTCATTAGCCAATGTCAATTCCTCAACCTTGCGATGTGCGCGCTCTAGATCTTCAAGAAAGGCTTGGGTACGGAACCGAGCATGAACCTGCTCTAAAAATAAATCGGCAAACGAAACGAGAATGACGTTCATCATCGCATACAAGATCGTCATTAAAACCATTGATTCGGATTGCCCCATCATGTAGAGAGTCGATAGAAATAATACATAATACACAACAGACAGCATTACTATTTTACTTCTGTCATCATAGACACCAACGCTTTGACCCGTCAACACTGGATACATCCCAAGCAAGACCATAAAAAGGGCCTGATCCATAATAAGCGCACATCCCATAATAATTAGGCCTTGAATCATAAAATAGACCCAAGGATATTTTGCCGTAAGAGATGAGAAGTGCCAAATTAATGAGGCGTGGAGCAGCATCAATCCCGAAAAGAAGGATAAAGAAATAAACGAAGGCCCGTGTAATATCTGTACAAACATAGATATGAAATAAATGAAAAAAACCCAAGTCATGCTCGGGACTCTGGCATTAAACATGGCATCGGGTAATTCGTTATATCGATTTATGTGCGACCTCTGCTTGAACTCGTTTCCCGTTTCCATGTGTCCTCCCCTTTCGTTCTATCCAGTATTTCAACTTTTTCCGGTTTTCGATTATATTTTCTATTATACCCTATTGTAAACATGAAAAAATCGTACATAAGGGCAGATCCCCTCATGTACGATTAGGCAATGATGTAGTACTACCAGATATCTATTCGATCTTATTAGACGATTTCTTTCTTTAGCTCCGATACTTTCTCAATAGACTCGCCTTCAACATCGATATTCGGCAGTATGCGTCCAAGCCATTTCGGCAGGTACCAAGCGGAGCGGCCCATTAGGGTCATGACCGCAGGTACGATTGTCAGCCTTACAATAAATGCATCGAACAAGATGCCGAACGCTAATGCTAAGCCCATTGATTTAATCATGGTATCCTCAACGAAGATAAAGCTTGCAAACACGGCAATCATGATAAGACCGGCTGCCGTTACAACGCTTCCGCTATTTTTAAGACCAGACAATACGGCATTTTTCGCATTTCCTGAATGGTTATATTCTTCGCGCATGCGGCTGACTAGAAATACTTCATAGTCCATGGCTAATCCGAATAGAATGCCTGCAGTCAAGATAGGCAGGAAGTTTAATACAGGACCGGCTACAGGAATATCGAACAGCTTAGCCAGATTGCCATCCTGAACGACAAATACGACGAATCCAAGCGTTGCTGTAAGCGTAAGAAGATAACCGATGACGGCTTTAATTGGAACCAAGATGGATCGGAATACCATCATGAGTAGAATTAAAGCAAGTCCCACAATCAGAGCAGCAAATTTAGGCAAAGCCTCATTTAATTTTTCGGTGATATCAATATTTACTGCCGTTGAACCTGTAACCATAACCTCAACTTGATCCTGTTGCTTAAATTCAGCCGCCTTATCGCGGATCAAATGAACCAAGTCAGTTGTTTTTTCATCTTTCGGTTCGGTATCAGGGATTATCGTTATCATGGCTACTTTACCCGTTGCATTCGGAACGGGTGGCGTTGCCATTGCCACATTTGGCAGCTCGCTTAGTTCCTTCCCTACCTTCGCGAATGTCGCTTGCACGTTGTCTGTTGTCTCCGTCTTAAGAATAATAGCGAGCGGTCCGTTCATACCAGGCCCAAACCCTTCTGCTATTAAATCATACCCGCGGCGTTCCGTTGTGTCGATCGATTTAGAGCCTTTATCCGGTAGACCTGTTTGCAAATGCAGTGCAGGCAGGCTTATTGCTCCTAACAGCAAAATACCTGCAAGCGCGATCGGTAATGGATATTTCGTAACGATTCGTCCCCAACGACTCGAGTGCTCATTGTCTTTAGGAGGATTCTGAATGGAAGAAGCTTTCGACTTCGGACGAATCCGCTCACCTGCAATTCCTAGAAGTGCAGGAACGACGAGGACGGAAATAAGTACGGCCACAAGTACCGTGAATGCACCTGCCACGCCCATGACCGTAATGAATGGAATACCCGTTACAGATAATCCGGCAAGCGCTATGATAACTGTCAATCCGGCGAAAATAACAGCGCTGCCTGCGGTAGCATTTGCATGCGCAATGGACTCCTCCACGTTTTTGCCTTCAACAAGATTTTGTCTGTATCTCGAAATAATGAATAAACCATAGTCGATTCCGACTGCTAACCCAAGCATGATGGCGAGAATCAAAGAAAATGATGCCATTTCAATAAAATTAGAGGCAATGATGATGGACATGACCCCTATCACGAGTCCAATGATTGCTGTCAGTATAGGCAACCCAGCAGCGAGCAAGGATGTGAATGTTATCGCCAGAATCATAAATGCGGAAATAATGCCAATGATCTCGGACGTCCCGCCAATTTCAAGCTCGGAGAATTCGACGGTTCCGCCGAGTTCAGCCTGCAAGCCCTCGTTACGCGCCTGCTCCACACTTTTCAATACGAGCTCTTTAGATGCATCTGTGACTTGCAAGGCCTCGGATTTGTACGTAATAACCGCATATCCGATTTCTTTTTTATAACTGATCGTACCTGCCTCGTATGGGCTGACGATCGAAGCAATCTCGGAATCTTTCGAAATAGACTTTAGCGACTTGGCGATTATGTTTTGCGTGGATTTCGATGCAAGCGTTTGACCTTCAGGGGCTTTGAAAATCACTTGAATTGTGCCACCTTCAGGGCCAGTTCCTTGCGAAAACTCCTTTTTCAATACTTTCATTGCTTCCTCGGATTTGGTGCCAGGAATGGTTATGTCACCGTTTAAATGAATTCCCATACCGAGACCAATTGATACGGCGATGATAAGTACTGCTATACTTCCAAACAAGACTTTCTTTCTGTTACGAGCAGCTGATATACCAAGCTTATACAAGAATACTGCCATGTGTAATCACCTTCCTCTACTAGCATGAATATCTGTCATTATAGCGATCAAACAGACATTTGAAATCGTACATGCGGGCAGAGTCAGAATGTACTTTTGGGCATGTCCTTTCGTGAATCGATGCTCAATAGAAGGCCTCATGGCGTATAAGAGCATAAAAAAACCGCGGTTAACGCGGTAAAATGTCTATAACTTTTTTTCTATATATACATCATGATTACGCAATGTCCGGATTAGCGATCCCGGGTAACGATATACTTCAATAGATGCTTCAAAAAAGGAATTTGACGAGGCAGCTCGTGTAGTGCTTCTGCAGCTAGACAATAGTGTCCCCACATCATCTTCCTCGCTTCATTCACACCTAGGATGGACACAAAATTCGAATTATTGTTCTCCTTATCTTGCCCTACCGGTTTACCAAGCACTTGCATATCCCCTTCTTTATCAAGCAAATCATCCTTAATTTGAAAGGCAATGCCTGCGTGATACGCGAATTTCTTGAGTATCGCAACCTCAGCTGCAGGAGTCTTGGCCAGAATCGCAGGCATGACCAGCGATGCCTCAAAGGCGACCCCTGTTTTGTAGAAGCAGATTGCATTCAATTGCTCTAACGTCAGCTGCATTCCTTTTGACTGCAAGTCCATGGCCTGACCTCTGCACAATTCCTCTGTCTTGCATGCCGAATACCGAATTAAGTCCAGAACAGTAGCTGCATCGAAATTATCTAGGGATGATTGCTCTTGAATCGATCTCTGAATGAGCAATAGAGCCGTAAGTTCCGCGGTGGCGCTATTATATAGCTGGTGCAGCGTTGGTTTGCCTCTGCGCGTATCTGCATTGTCTTGAGACGGAAGATCGTCGAAGATTAAGGAAGCCGTATGCATATATTCCAGTGATCGCAGCAGCGGCACGATTGATGACGGCTCCAGACCATATTCGTTCACGCCCATTACCCAAGTCAAAATAGGCCGCAAGCGTTTCCCGTCTCCTTCGAGACTGTAATTGGCTGCGTCATAGAGCGAATCTTCAATCGGAAGCGAGCTAGGCTTGGTGATATGAAGTATGCTGTTAATCTCTTGTCGAATGGTTGCAATTGAACTATGGAAATGTTCCTTCTCCTTCCGATTGTTCGCCAGTTGAATAACAAGCTGATCGCGAAGCAGTTTATCTAAGAAATCCACGTTGTCCGCCTTCTGCACCATCTGTTGTACAAGAGAATGGAAGGCCGGTTCATCGAAGTTGAATATCTCCATGATTTCTTCATACTTAGCAGCGCCTACTCGCTCCCTGCAGCGCTTCAAGCCATTGATTGCCCGATCCAATATGACCTCGCGCGTCGCGGCATCAGAATGATGGACATGATGGATCATATAAGAGATCACTGACCAGTACAATTCGAACGGATTAAGCAGATCAGGCCGTTGTTGATGATACTTCAAATAATACGTATAGGGCGTTACGGCTCCGTCCTGCATGTCGTCGAACATATCCGCGAAGTCATCCGCCAGCTGATTATAGATTCCGTAATAGAATGTCCGGTGTTCGAACCCGCGATCCTCTGGTGCACGGATAACCGAACGGACGATTAGTCGGGAAGATGAGGATTTTAAGATGATTGGGATATAGATCTCTTCATTCGTATAATTTGCATTTGCTAGATCCTTGACACGATCAATGTCCTGAGAATGAAAAAACACATAGGATTGCTCAAAAAAGGTGTTCTCAGACTGTGAAGTTTGGTAACCCTTAATATAGGTGAACGCCTCGCTCAGCTCAGAGTGGATATAGCGGAACATGTCTGTGTGCATCCCTGTCCATGCTCCGAGCTCTGGAACGATGCCAGTAATCAGAGCCTCACGAATCATATGTGAATATTGTACTTGTTCTTCTGCCGTTAATGCTCCAGAATCCAGAAGGTCGTCAATGAACGGGTAGGTGAGACCATAGCTATATCCCAGTCTGATTGCATCACCGAGTCGCTTGGTGCGGTCTGCTAGGGGGGCATTATCATCAATCTCTTCCTTCATATTCAGAACTACCCCGAGAATAATCTTAATCAGCTTGCGCTGGGCATGCTCTGCATTCATCTCTTTCGGAATATGAGAGGATACAGCACTCAGCTTGTTGATGACCCAGATGACGTCCTCTTCAATGCCTTCCTTCTGGGCCCAGCGATATAATTCTGGCAAGCTCATTAACTCTGGTTGTTTTCCCCCACTTGCTGAAGTGGATTGAATTAGCCGTTGCTTGATGTCAGCAGCGACACGTTTCATTTGGTACTGTGTGTCAGAGGAGTCCAGCGCCTTGCCTAGATCCCTCATATACATATAGGATACGCTTCGATCCAAGTAATCATCTAACTTGCCGGTATGATTCAGCCACTGAATATACTTGTAATGCTCCTTCGTTGATGGCCTTTTTTTGCTTTTCGAAAATAGGGATAGCCATGAATGACGAGGAAGATGGTTCTTTTTCCACAATTGAATATCTTTGGTTAACTTGGCTACGTAAGTCTTCTTCGCTGTTTGTTCATAGAGTATTGAAAAATATTGAGCTGCCTTCTGTTCAGCATGCCGATACACAGCATTGGCATGATCGATAAGTGCTTCATTCATCAGGTGCCTTCCCTCGACTTCGATAAGATTGTTCTTTATGCATGCTTCAACGATTAATAACATTATACGTACAAGAATATTATGGGTTACGTATTTTGCTCGAGTACTCTCCAACACGAAGAAGCTGCCTACGCAGAACGAGCAGCTACGTGGAAACTTATGAATGTTATTGCTTGCGAGCCAGCCACAACGACGATAATGTATTCTCGAATCATCGCGTTCGGCCAAATAGTACAGCGCTCATACAGCACGTCCTAAACTTAAAGAGAGCACCCCAAGCAGGCGTAATGTTGCTTGGAGTACATCTTGAACATCCCTTACTTGACATAAACATTGCTTACTAGTACATCCGTAATTACTTTGGTCGGTATGATAAATTCAACCACGCCCATATAGCCTGGTGCAACATCATATTTATTGAAGGAAATGACGAGTTTTCCATTATTGTTTATATAGAAGCTCTGATCATGAGTTATGGTTTTGAAGCCCATTTCACCATCTAACCAATAGGTCTTATCGGAATCCGACTTCATTTGCTGTTTCATCTGTTCTTTAATATTTTCGCTGATAAGCTGTATATAGCTATTATCTTTAAATAAACCTGGTAAAGTAATTAATAGTTGATTTTGTTTGTCTATCGTATTGTACGTAAATGTAGTAGATGATGTACCGACTGTATTTGCAACATATCTGCCAATGGCAAGTATCTGATTGTTGTCAGTTTTGACCTCATAGCCGCTTTCCACACCTACGTGTCCCCCGCCGCTATTCTTTACTTCTTCCATTTCAGCCTTAAAATCATTGTACAGTTTTTTATTTTCTTCAAGATATTTATTGTTTAGGGCAGTTTCTAGTACTTTATTATCCATATTCGTGATGGCAGGCACCTTGATATTGGCTTTGGCCGTCTCTTCATTCACAGTAAATTCAGTAAACGTGAGCACCTTGACGAGCGAACCAACCAAGGGCACATTCGATATGGCTTTTGCAAAGGCAGGGCTAGTGTTGATCCCAGCTATCATCAGAATAGCTGCAGCTGCGCCTGCTCCAATCAGTTTCTTCTTCCAGTTCACTCGTTTCCGTTTCTTCTCCCCTTGTTTTATCGCATTCTTTACAACAGAATCTAATTCTCTAGGGATGGGTATATCTTTATATTTTCTTTTTAGATGGTCAAGTTGCTCGCTCATTTCTTTACCTCCTCTAACAATTCATTACTCAAATTAATTCGGAGTTTGCGGAGTCCTTGATATAACCGTGTTTTTATCGTATTGACGTTTTCATTCATGACTTCCGAAATTTTTTCTATTTTCATATCTTCAAAATATCGAAGTACAATGACAGTTCGGTATGCAGGAGGCAATTCATCCAATGCGTTTTCGAGATCAATGTCGTGGTAGACATCTTCACCTGCTGGGGTGTGTAATTCCAATGTCTTATCATCTACAATCTGTATTTTTTTTTGCCTTCTTAGGAAATCGATCGCTGTATTGACCAATATTCTGTAAAACCAGCTCTTTATGGAGCCTTCGGATTTCAAGGATTCTGATGATGACAGAGCTTTATGAATGGAATCCTGGATAATATCCAGTGCGTTTTCAGCATTTTTAACGTAACTGTAAGCCAATCGATATATATCCTCTTTATGTTCCGTAATGAAACGAATAAGTAACTTTTCGAACTTGTGATTCATGCAGAGATTCTCCCTTTGATATGCGCATATCTTTTTGTTGCTATAGAATAAGACGAAGACAGCAACTCAAAAAGTTTGTACTTGAGTCAGTGAAAAGTAGATCTAAAATTTTCAAATTTTTTCGAGCTCATGGGGCAACTTTTATTTAATCACAAAAGTTAGATCATTCTGTGATGTAAATATAGGTACTGTCGTCATCGTTCAACATTTTACGTTGTTAATGAAATCAAAAAACTCGATCTCCTCTTCAAAAGGAAAATCGAGTTTTCGTGTCCTGCAGGTTCATTGATATTTATATCTAATTTGAAGATGTATTGATAACCTTTTTATTTCTCTTAGATGTATGAACTAAAAAACCTATTTAATCAGCTCGAAAGATTTATTCAGGTTTAGATCTTGATAGAGTTGATCGAACATTTTGCCATCTTTGGACTTCGGATCAAATGGATTGGATTGTGGCGTTGTAGATACATATACCATACCGTCGGCCTCCGCAATTACACTCCCTACAGGCGGGCCATCTTCATTGGAGAGGCGGCTCCAATCAGTCTTGGTAAAAACGGAGATCATCATCATTATTTCCGAATCTTTGTTATCTTTCGTCACGTATTCGAACTGCACGACATGCTTTGCGAATGGCATGACTTTATCTGCCTCTGCGCCTGAAATTGGGTTTACCTTGTAATGTCCATTCCATGAAGCAGGCAGTTTAACGCTGAATTTTGCCTGAGAATTCTCGTATAGCGCTTGATTATCCGCCATAACATCTTTGAGGTTAAGGTTTTCACCAGTTAAGATAAGATGATCCACGAATCCGCCATTTCCGCCTTGAGGGGCCGTTACGATAATATCGTTCACTTTATTGCCCGTATAGTCGCCAATAATCAAATTCGGTTCTCTTCCGATTTCTCGATACATTTTTCCGTCCGATCCTTTGAATATCCAATCGTATTTCACGTATTTTTTGGTTTTTCCGTCCTGAATGATAATGGACAAGTCTCTCGCATAAGTATCCAGTTTTCCATTTAACTTTTCTTTTGTCCCGACCAATATCACGTTGTCTTGAATGTTATCCCCAGTAATTTCGGATTGCTTATAATCAAGGACATACGTATTTTCCTTTAGTTTTAGTTCTGGGATTCTACATTTTTGGCCAATCTCTACTTTTGATGACTGATTATTTTTTGTCGGTTGAGTTACTGCTTTTGGAGTTGAGGATGCCTGTTTTGCAAATATTACTTGCGGTGTTGCGATACTGACAGCACAAATGAGACCCGCCATCGCTAATAAAGGAATTTTCTTTGTTTGTTGGTTTTTCATTATGTTACCTCCATGTATTCTTGCTTGCTGTACATAAGAAAGACGAATAAGCTATCTGAAAAAGTTTGATTTCCATAAAAAGAACAAGGGGGAATGCTGGATTGTATATGGTGAAGTGTGTTAATGGAACGAAATCATCGGTATAGAAAAACGCCGCTATACTTCGAGGCGGAAGCTAGCGGCGTTATTGTACTCATGAACCTATGACGATCTTGAATCTTGTTATCATTGCTAAAAATTATAATTATGATGCTACTTATCGATGGTCAGAGTTTCAGCTTTCCTCCATGGCATTTCGAATATCATAGTCCGTCGGATCGATATCAAGCTCCATATTCAGTGCCATTTTGGCAAGTTGGCTACCCAAATAAGGCCCTGCCGTCAAACCAGATGATCCTAGCCCATTGGCTGCAATAAGCCCCTCCCAGCCGGGAACAGCGCCGATAACGGGAAGGAAGCCTGGTGTGAAAGGGCGGAATCCGACTCTAATCTCCTCCATTGTGCTGTCCGCTAACTGTGGTGCTAAATGCAATCCTTTATTCAGAACCTCTTGTACTCCCCCTGCTGTTACTCTCGTATCATAACCTTCGACATCATTTTCATGTGTGGCTCCAATCACGATCTTCTGTTGGTCAAAGGTAAGCAGATATTGATCAGAAGGCGGAATAATTAATGGCCAGCCGCCGGTGTCGTGTTCCCCCTGAACTCGCAAGTGCATGATTTGCGCCTTCTGATAGCTTACCTGAAAATCAAGTCCTAATGGCTGAAAAAGTGGGTTAGCCCATGCTCCTGCACATACAATTACAAGCTCAGATGTGTAGCTCTGTTCACCTACGGTTACACCTGTAACACGATTCGACTCATATTGAAGCGTAGCATCACCATTTATAAAGACAGCGCCATTTCTTTGAGCGGATCGGAGCAGAGCATCACGAAGTGCACGACCGTCTACTCGAGCGGCACCACTTATATGTACGGATCGATATCCCTCAGCCAACAGAGGAAATCGTTCCTGCGTTTCTGATTCATCAAGCTGTGTGATCTCCCCGATTTCTGGTGCATCTGCTTTACGTACGTATGCGCGCTCTTCCATTTTGATGAGTTTCTCAACATCTTCATGTATACAGAGAGCTCCCACTTGCGCATAACCCGTATCCGTCTCCCCTTCGCTCTGGAGATCCTGGATTAACTGCGGATAGAAATGGGCTCCGGCCTTCGCTAATCGGTACCAAGCTTTATTGCGTCGCTGTGACAGCCATGGACATATAATCCCTGCTGCAGCGTCTGTAGCTTGTCCTTGATCCTTACGGTCTACAATCAGGACATCCGCTCCGAACTTAGCCAACTGGTAAGCGGTCGATGCCCCAAGAATTCCTGCTCCTACAACGATGACTTTTTTCATACTTGATTTCCTTTCCTCATTTCCTGAGTCTATTATAACGAACTTTTCCTGAAAGAATAACATAAGCGTTAGGTTCCAGTTTCTGTTTTCAGCGAAGAACCAATTCCTGAGCTGTAAGTTCAACAAAGAAGAGCTTGATGGTTCAAGCTCTTCCTGACACTTTAGCTTATTTCTTGTTTATTTACATACACGTTCATTCAATACTTGCAAGCAACTGAACGGTTCCTTGAAATCATTGATATGTTCGAGAATAGCTTGGAGAATGTGAAACCGTAAGTTTCAAACTTACTTAGTCTATTACTGCTGACATAATCTTCTTAATCAGTGACCATCTATCCCGAGGATTGGTGGTGAATACAGATGCAATGGCGATGACTAGATCTTGATCTGGAACGCAGCAAATAACGTTGCCGCCATCGCCTAGTGCCATGTAAGCAAGTGCCCCATCCTCTTCACGCAGCCACCATAGATAACCGTAATGATTTGGATTCATCGCTGTTGATGCAGCAATCCATGAGCTGGATAGGATTTGATGATTGTCCCACATACCACGGTTCAAATATAGAACACCGAACCGAGCCATATCACGGGGACTTAATGTAAGTCCCCACCCTCCTGTAGAGTTGCCGTCCGGGTCTTGCACCCACCCTCTTACCTTCTTCCCGAATAAATGATCAAAGTCATATTCCTTCATCTCATAATCAGGGATTATCCTCATGCCGATGGGTGCGAATAATCGTTCGTTGGCAAACGATTGAGCATTCTGTCCAGTGCTACGCGTAATAATGGCCGATAGTAAATGTGCCCCTGCTGTTGAATATTTAAAAGTCCCAATACTTCCATTCTGCCCTAACATATCTAGCGTATAAATCATCCAGTTAGGCTGCATACACATCTTGTCCAGCGGCTCCCGCCAGTCCTCAAATGCATAAGGAGCTGTCATCGTAAGAAGATGGCGAAGGGTGATTTCTTGCATCAGCCTGTCAGCCTTATCAGGCACATATTCAGGAAAGAAATCAATCACCCTCTGGTCTATATGTTGAATGTAGCCTGCATCTATAGCAATTCCAATCAGCGCGGAGAGCACACTTTTCGTCACCGAGGCTACATGGTGCGTATCATCTGGGCCGAAGCTATTAAAATACCTTTCGTAAGCAATGTATCCATGTCTCGCTATGACCATCCCGTTTATATTGCTATACTCTGATTGTATGATAGGTTCAAGCCTTGATAGCTTATTAGCGTCCATTCGCAAGACAGATGGAACTTCAACTTGCCATTCTGTAGTTGTTAAGTCATTTCTATTCATATCGCAACTCCTTCGAGAGTACTGTCCTAGTTAATTTGTTTAACCTAATTAAGGATGATGGCAGTCTCAGGTTCTATCTTTTCTTGACAGGAAAATATACCTCAGTAACCATTGCCTCAGGCTCAGCGGCTTGATTTGGATCCGTTACATAGACTTCATAGGGGGAGTTTACTAGTGCATAACCTTCTTTTTCTACCCACTCCCTTAACTTGGCATATACCGAGGTTAATTCCGCATATGGCCCCCTCACGACAGACTTTGCACATAGTCCTTCCGGCAAATCTCTTGTCCCCTTAACCGCTTCCCGAATCGGAATAGCAAACTCTGTATCGTTGCCTGCAGGGTTGTATTCTGGACTGTGATAAATCGTCATTGGTGTGCCCGTCATTGTGAGATGATCGGCGGCAATTTTTTCATAGAGCGCACCAAAATACTTGCCATATCCAGCAGCGTAGTCAACGCTGCTCATCATCCGACGCATATACAAAATATTCATAGGCTGAGTCTCAACAAGTTGCACTTCAATATGATCAAGGTACGACATGATCGATACGCCCTCTTCTAAATTTGAAATATCATGATTCATTTCTGCAAGCGTAAGTTCTAATGCTTGGATTTTGAGTTGTAATTCCTCTCGCTTGCGGTTCAGGGAATCGCACAACTTTTCTTCCGAATCATTCTCCTCCCACACGAGCATGTCTTTAATCTCCTCCAACGGGAAGTGATAAGATTTCAAACGGTTAATGAAAAGCATTTTTGTAAGCTGCTTAATGGAATAATATCGATATCCATTTTCAGGGTTAATCTCACTAGGATTAATTAATCCGATTTCACCATAATATCGAAGTGTTTTGGTCGATACTCCGCATATTTTCGAGAATTCTCCGATTGACAACAAGTGATGCCCTCCGTTCTTTGATCATTTATCCAGTCATCAGTTTGGATCGTATATCGTTCTGTGTTCAACTCCACTGTACCTCTTCCCCTAAGGGCAAAGTCAACTCCTAGCGTTCATGTCTCCCCATCTAGGTTACAGATGTTCATAAATAATATAAAGCTGAAAATGACATGCTAAATGTGATGAAACGCTCAGTTCAACTTAGGGTGCTTTGTATACATCCTAGCGACAAGAACATATAAGAACAGATTCCATCGTGGAGGATTGCGCATCATGCAAAAAAAATCAACCATTGTCATGATTCTCTTGCTCTCTATGCTGCTTATAATTTCAGGCTGTGGGAATGCAAGCAAGAAGCCCGAGACAAATGCGGGCGAGAACAAAAATGTACAAAAAGAGAAGGATAAAGGGGAAAAAGATGCCACATCAGGTGCTTCAGTGGCAAAGTATACCCCGCTTGAGGAATTGAAGGAAAGCTACGATATTGTTATCGTTGGCGCGGGCGGTGCTGGCATGACTGCCGCGCTTGAGGCGAAGGCAGCGGGGATGAATCCTGTCATTCTTGAGAAAATGCCGGTTGCAGGCGGCAATACAAGCAAAGCATCTTCGGGTATGAATGCATCAGAAACGAAGTTCCAGAAGGAACAAGGCATTTCGGATAAAAATGACTTGTTCTATGAAGAGACGCTCAAAGGCGGACATAACACAAACAACAAAGATATGCTTCACTTCTTCGTAGACAATTCGGCCAAAGCAATCGACTGGCTCGATTCTATAGGGATCACGCTCAACAATATAACCATTACCGGGGGCATGAGCGAGAAGCGTACCCACCGTCCCAAAGACGGTTCAGCCGTGGGCCAGTATCTCGTGACTGGATTGCTTAAAAATGTACAAGAAAAAGGCATTCCGGTTTTTGTAAATGCGGATGTTAAAGAAATTACAAGTTCAAATGGCAAAGCAACGGGAGTGAAGGTTGGATTCAGCCAGCATGGAGAAAAAACGATTGCAGCAAAATCGGTTGTCATTACAGCTGGTGGTTTTGGAGCCAACATGAATCGCATTGCTGAAGTTCGTCCCGACCTGAAAGGCTATGTCACAACGAACCAACCGGGAAGCACAGGTGATGGCATCTCTATGGTTGAGAAAATGGGCGGAACTACGGTTGATTTGAAGCAAATTCAGGTGCATCCTACTGTACAGCAGGAAAACTCCTACCTGATTGGTGAAGTTGTGCGCGGCGAAGGTGCGATTCTCGTTTCGAGCAAAGGGAAGCGATTCGTTAACGAGATGGCTGCTCGAGACAGTGTAACGGCTGCAATTACAAAGCTGCCAGAGAAAAACGCGTTCCTTATATTTGACGCGGGTGTCCGCTCACGAGCAAAAGCCATCGAACAGTACGAAAAGATGGGTTTTGTCAAAACAAAAGACTCGATCAAGGCGCTGGCAGAAGAAATTAAGGTACCGGCTGAAGAGTTGCAAAAAACGCTCGATACGTGGAACAGTGCGGTGAAAAATAAGAAAGACGCGGAGTTCGACAGAAAAACGGGGATGGATCATGAATTGTCAGCTGCCCCATTCTATGCGATCAAAATCGGCCCAGGGATTCACTACACCATGGGTGGCGTAAAAATCAACACGAATACAGAAGTGCTGGACAAGGACGGCAAGCCTATCCCAGGATTGTTCGCTGCAGGTGAAGTGACAGGTGGATTGCATGGCGAGAATCGAATTGGAGGCAACTCCGTTGCGGAAATTATTATCTTCGGTCGCCAAGCCGGTACGAAGTCAGCTGAATATGCAAAATCGATCAAGTAAGCGATAAAGCTTTTATGAGGAATATCAAATTAGCCTACCCAAGGATTGAATAGTAAATTGCTGCATCACAGAATGACCCCACCGACGCATTGGCGTTCTGGCGGGGTCATTGTCATTTTAGATGATGTGTATCTGTACCCCATTAAAATAGCTTGTAGCCTTAGTCCCCGATGATATGCAATATATTCATATTGCCGCGCTCTCTATTTGATTCGGGGTGTAGATAGCAATTCCTGTACGGTCTTGATTCGCAACCGGGATCATCGCTTGCGCTAGGACTTTCGCTTCAATTGCCAATCGGCTAGAAATTGGCCGCCGTTCATTTCTTACTCTTGCGATTTTCTACATCAATACCTGCACGTTGTAGTTTATCCTCTGCTTCCTCTTCAATGAGTTCTTTCAACTGAGTCAATACAGGGCTAAAGTCGGTATGCTTCCCCATCATAAAGCTCATCTCGTATTCGATTTCAATCCATGTGCTTATATCCGCCTCATTATGTTGGATTTGAGCTTCCAGTTTATCCAAAGCATTTGCAACCTTGGCTTCATACGTTTGCTTATGTTCAAATTCGATCCACAGGTCATATACGTCTCGCCCTAGATCCCCTTTCAATGTTTCCCGAATTCGTTGTATGGCTTTCATTTCATTTTGAGCCTTTTGTTCTCGCAATTGTTCGTTGTTCATCGTATCGAATGCAGGGATATCTTTCGCTTCTGCTTCCACTAATTCATGAATAATGATCATTTTCAGCATTTTGGCGGTATCGATCTCTTGATCTAAATACGGCTCAATCAGCATGGCCATGAGCGATACTCTCCACGTGTGCTCCGCCACGCTCTCCTGTCTGCCGTTTGACAGCCAGCTGTGCCGCAGTTCAGACTTTAACTTCTCACCAAGATTAACCACGTTAAGTATATTCATCAATTGAGTCCTCATCGATTGTCTCTCCATCATTTCTTCGCTCCCGTTGCGTCATTGTCTTCTCTGTATTATGCTATGAATCTCTTAAGTGTAATAAAAAGATCCTATTCTTTCAAACAGGATCGAAGCGAGTCATGTTTATTTGTTAATATGATTAAATAAATGAGTCTTTACTCTTCAAGGAAAGAAAAAGGATTTACGCCCCCGCTGCTGAATATAGGTATTCTGCATTGTTTCGATACAAGGGAATTGACTTTTCCATCGATTTGCGCCTAAAATCACAATATTGAACATTAGAACAGATTGAAGGGATTTATATGCCATACATTCGATTTAAAGCTTTTCCAGATGCCTTCGTGGAAGAGATTACACCAAACATTGTAGAGGAGTTTGCCTCGATTGTTCGCGTGGAGCCGGAGAAGGTCAAGATTGAAGTACTGAATGTTCATATTATAACGAACACTCCGCTTTCGGTCGAGATTATGATGTTCCAACGGGACAAGGAAACACATGACGCCGTTGCCGCCAGCATCGACCATATGTTGCGAGAGCGAGGATATCCAGGCGTTCACATTTTCTTCATCATCCTCGATCCGCACTATTATTATAAAGAAGGCAAGCCTTTAAGATGATGACGGGTTTCATGTCGATTATTTTCCATTTCATTTACACACACTAGTGTATAGATGATGATTGCAGGAGGTATCGGCATGAACGCACAACGCGCACAAGAGATCGCAGGCTCTCCAATGCTGGCTAACGTAACCTACAACGGTAGACAAGTTTATATTCAGCATGTAGATTCCGACAACGAATCTGCTCGAATTTATCCACTTGACGATCCAGAGCAGGAGCAGGATGTTCCGCTCGCAAACTTGATTGAGCATCTGGGTTAAATAGAACTCGACGGATTGCCAGCTGCATGACAAAAAGTGCCTTCGTCAAGAGGGCACTTTTTGTCATGTCGTTCCAATACATTTCCATCGTAAATGAGAATAAAGAATGCATTTTGTAAAGCCAATCAAGGGATAGCGTCACATAGCCATCAAGCTAAGATTTTGAAATAACCCCAAAACGAAA